>JALREG010000363.1 GCA_023253905.1 Burkholderiaceae bacterium | reverse complement strand
CAAACCGAGCTTGCACGACACGATTGATCAGGCAGAGACATCCAACAACAATGGCGAGCACTACATAGTAGGCCGTCATATCGTTCGCTAGATTTAATCCTGGTAATTGCAACGGTGCGGGCAAATTAATGCCATCTTCACCACCGTATTGACGTAACGAGATGAACAAATAAAACACCATCTGCGCAAACGCGAGCGTGATCATGATGAACGCAATGCCCTGCGTGCGAAGCGCAATCCAGCCAAGTGGTGCGGCAATGATTGCCGTCACCAGCAGGGCAAGCAGCAGTTGCAACACCCCCGACTCCATGCCCAGCGCCGAGCCGATGCCCACCGCATAGGCACCAAAGCCGATATACATGGCATGCCCCAGGCTCACCATGCCGCCGAAGCCCAGCGCGAGATTGAGCCCCAGCGCGGCGAGTGCAAACACCAGAATGCGGCCGAAGAGCGTGAGCGGATAAACGCTGTCGATCAACCAGCAATAGACTGGCACCAGCGCAAACGCCAGCAGCACCAGCACCATGAGCGGAACCCGAAGGCGATGCATGGTGGGTGCGCCCTTAGCCCTGGCGGCGACGGACCGGGAACAGGCCGTCGGGTTTGAACGCGAGCACCACCGCCATCAGAAGATAGACGCCGATGGAGGCAAGCGCCGGACCCACTGCATTGGCGACCGATGGGTCGGCGATATTGCGGAGCAGGGTGGGCAGATAAATGCGCCCGAGCGTGTCGACCAGCCCCACGATCAGCGCGCCCAGAAACGCGCCGCGGATCGAGCCAATCCCGCCGATGACGATCACCACCAGCGTCAGAATCAGGATGCCATCGCCCATGCCCGGTTGCACCGAAGTGATGGGGCCGATCAGTGCGCCGGCGAGCCCGGCGAGCCCGCCGCCGAGCGCAAAGATGAACACATTGAGCCAGCCGATATTGACGCCAAGCGCCGACACCATCACACGGTTGCTGGCACCTGCGCGAATCAGCATCCCGATACGGGTGCGCTCAATCATCCAGTAAAGGCCCAGTGCGATGATCAGCCCGGCCACCAGGATCACCAGCCGGTAAGCCGGATAGACGAAACCGAAAATATCGAGCGAGTCGGACAGCGCGGTGGGCGTGTCCATGAACACCGGTGCATTGCCCCAGATCCAGCGCACCAGTTCATTACAGAAAATCACGATGCCGAAGGTGGCGAGCACCTGGTCGAGGTGGTCGCGCCGATGGAGCACCGAGAGGCCCAGCCGGTCAGCCGCGGCCGCCACCAGGAACACCCCGACCGTGGCGACCAGCACCCCGAGCAGAAACGACTGGGTGAGCGCGAAGGTGGCGGCTGCGAAGTAGGCCCCCAGCATGTAGAGCACGCCATGCGCGAGGTTGATGAAGCTCATGATCCCGAACACCAGCGTGAGGCCGGCTGCGAGCAGAAACAGCAGGATGCCGAACTGCAGTCCGTTCAGAAGCTGGGCGATGAAGAGGCTCATGCGCGTGGGCGGAGTGACCGGGCCGACAGGGCGGCGGTGGTTGCGCGGCTGCGCAGGTTGGGGGCGGTGGGACCGACTAGAGAGAAGGGGCGGGCCGCAGTCGACCCGCCGTTAACGCGAAACGCTCGCCTGCCTTACTTCAGCGGGCACTGTGACACATAGGCGTCAGCATGCGCCTTGAGCGGTGTGGCAATGGTCTTGAGCGAGACCTCGCCCGTGCTGTCCTTTGCCACCTCGAATACATGCATGCTCTGAATCGGGAAGCCGTTGGTGTTGATCTTGAAGTCGCCGCGAAGCGATTTGAAATCGGCCTGGCGAAGCGCTGCACGAAGCGCCGCCTTGTCAGCCACCTTGCCACCGGTTTTCTTGAGCGCGCTGTCAAGGAGGAGCGCTGCGTCATAGGCCTGGGCTGCATATTGCGACGGGATGCGTTTGTATTTGGCTCGGAAGTCGGCCACGAATTTCTGGCTGACCGGGTTATCGAAGTCAGGGCCCCAGAATGTGCCCGACAGCACGCCGAGTGCGGTGTCCTTCAGCGCCGGCAGCGTTGAGCCGTCGGTGGTGCTGGTGGAGAGCAGCGGCACCTTGCCAAGTGCACCCGCCTGACGCATCTGCCGCACGAATGCCACGCCCATGCCGCCCGGATAAAACACGTAGAGCGCGTCGGGCTTGGCGGCCATCATCTGCGCGATTTCGGCGGAATAATCAGGCTGGTTGAGCTGGGTGTAGACCTCGCCCACCAGCGGCGTGGAGTAGAAGCGCTTGAAGCCGGACACGAAGTCTTTGCCTGCCTGATAATTGGGCGCCATCACGTACACGCGCTTGTAGCCTCGGTCGGCGGCGAACTTGCCCATCACTTCCGACTGCGCGTCGTTCTGCCAGGAGGTAAAGAAAAAGTTCTGATTGCACTGGGGGCCAGCCAGCGGACCCGGGCCGGCATTCGAGCCGATGAAAATCATGTTGGCGTCGGCCAGCGGCTTGGCTACCGCCATCATCACATTAGAGAACGTGACGCCGGTGATGAGATCAACCTTGTCTTTTTCGATGAGCTTCTGGATGGCCTGAACGCCCACGTCGACCTTCAGTTGATCGTCTTCCTTGATGACCGTGATCTGCTGACCGCCCAGCCTGCCGCCGGAATGTTCGATACCCAGCATGAAGCCGTCGAACTGGTCCTGGCCGAGCGTGGCGGCCGGGCCGGACATGGTGGCCATGAAGCCAATCTTGATCTGGGCGGTGGCCGCCGTGGAGAACGTGAGGGCGGCGAGTGCCGTGGCAAGGCCGGCCAGGCGCAGCGAGCGTTGGATCATGTCGGGTCTCCCTGAAGTGGTTCGAGTGGCCCGATATTAACCGATTGACCCTTATGGTTAATCGAGTGGCAAGCACGGAGTGCGGCGCTTGCGGGTGCCCGGTGCCAACGGCTACGGGATTACCCGAGCCAGGTTACTCGGGTTCGATTCGCGCCTCTCGCATCACCTTCGCCCATTTGCTGCGCTCGCTTTTCATGAAGCGGTCGAGGTCGGCTGAGCTACCGCCGAAATCAAACATGCCGAAGCCGCGCATGCGCTGGCCCACGTCAGGCTGAGCCAGGATGGCGTTCAACTCGCGGTTGGTGCGCTCAATGACCTCCGCAGGAGTGCCCGCCGGCGCCACGATGGCAAACCAGCCTACCGCCTCGAATCCCGGCAGGGTTTCGTTGACTGTGGGAACCGACTCGAAACCCGGCACCCGACTGCGTGCGGTGACGCCGATCACCCGCAGCCGGCCGCTCTGGGCATAGCTCGACATGGCGGGAATGCTGTCGATGTAAAGGTGGGTGAGGCCAGCCACGGTATCGGCGGCCGCCTGCTGGCTGCCTTTATAGGGCACATGAACCATGTTGATGCCGGCGGTGGCCTTCAGCATTTCGCCGCTGATGTGTGAGAGGTTTCGCGAGGCCGAGGTGGCAAACGACAGTTTCCCTGGATCGGCGCGCGCAAGCGCAATCAGCTCGGCCATGGTCTGGGCCTTGAGCGAGGGCGTGACTGCAAACATAAAGGGGCTGACCCCGATGCTGATCACCGCTGCGAAATCGCGGTCGGCATCAAACCCTGTGCTTTTGAAGGTGTACGGGTTGATGGCAAGCGTGGAGGCCTGTCCGAACAGGAAGGTATAGCCATCGGGCGCAGCGCGCGCCACCGTTTGTGCAGCGATGTTGCCCGCCGCGCCGGGGCGATTGTCGATGATGATCTGCTGGCCGAGCGCAGCCGAGAGCTTGTCGGACAGCATGCGCGCGATGATGTCGGGCGCCGATCCTGCGGCTGACGGTAGCACCCAGCGGACGGGCCGCGCGGGCCACGCCTGTGCCGACGCGAGCGGGCTGGCCGCAACCGCCGTGAGGGCGGTGAAAGCCTTGAGCGCGCGCCGGCGCCCTCGCGATGGCTGTGCGTGTTCGGGACGCTGATTCATTGCAGGCTCCTTGATGAATGGCGCTCGATAAGCGAGTCAGAAAAACAATCGCATGCCGGCGAGCGAAATGGCTGGCACGTAGGTGATGAGCGCAAGCGCGACCAGGTACAGAAACAGGAACGGCACGATGCCGCGATAGATCACCTTAAGCGGCAGACCCAGTACCGACTGTGCGACAAAAATATTGATGCCGAACGGTGGATGAAATAGACCGATTGCCAGGTTTACGGTGAGTACGATGCCAAAGTGCACGGGGTGGATACCGGCGGACTGCACGATGGGCATCAGAAGCGGGGTGAGAATCAGAATGGCCGACAGCGGATCGATGAAGCAACCCACCAGAAGCAGCAAGAGATTGAGCGCAAGCAGCACCTGCCAGGTGGAGAGGTCAAGCGCCTGTAGCCACGCCACCAGCGCTGCCGGCACCTGGTTCACCGTGAGCAGCCAGGCAAAAATGCTGGCGCAGGCCACGACAATGAGAATTTGCGCGGTGAAATAAGCGGTCTGGCTGGCGGCCTGAATGATGTCGCGCCAGGACAGTTCTCGGTATACAAACCGGGTGACGAGCGCCGCATAGACGCAGGCGACCGCCGCGGCTTCGGTGGGTGAAAACACGCCCCCGTAGATGCCGCCCAGAATGATGACCGGCGCACCCAGCGCCCAGAGTCCTCTGCGAAGCGCCAGCAGAAAGCGGCGGGCCTCGAACGGCGCACCGCCGGGAATACCGGCCCGTCGCGCATACCAGACCACGTAGAGGGCAAGCATCAGACCAATCAGAAGCCCCGGGAAGATGCCGGCGGCATAGAGCCTGGGCACGCTCTCCTGCGCGGCGACCCCGTAGACAATCATGGGGACGCTGGGCGGAATGATGATGTCGATCGCACCCACCGCGGTGATGAGCCCCGCGGAGAAATGCTCAGGATAGTTGGCCCGGCGCATGGCCGGCACCATGATGCGCCCCACGGTGGCAACGGTAGCCGCACTTACGCCCGAAATGGCGCCGAAGATGGCTGAGGTGCCGACCGTGGTCACCCCCAGACTGCCTCGAACGTTGCCCACGCCCGCCTGGACCGCATCCACCAGCCGCTGCGCGACGCTACCGCGGCCCATCAGTTCGCCCGCGTAAATGAAGAACGGAACCGCGAGAAGTGCAAAGGCGTCGATCGAACCGAACAGGTTCTGATGGATCACATTGAGCGGTGTGTTGGAAAAGAACAGCAAAGCCACCGCGCTGGAGGACAGCAGCACCAGGTAGATGGGAAAGCCTGCGAGCAGCAGCGCGATGGGCAGTAGCCCGAGGGCAAAGCTCATGGGTTGTCGTGCTCGCGGGCAGGCTGATTCCAGCGACGCGCGAGCAGATGCCAGAGCGCGCCCGCTGCAATCAGCGTGAAGCCAATGGCGACTGCAGCATGGGGAATCGCCATCGGGATGTTCGCCGCATCGCTGCGGCGATCGAGTTCGGCCATGGTGATCACGAATTTCCACGATTGGAAGGCGACGACCGTGGCCGTGGCTGCCAGCAGCAGGAGCTCCAACAGACGCAGCGCCCGCTGCACCCCCCGCGGGAGCCCGCGAACCAGCACGTCCATACGCAGGTGGGCATTTCGCCAACCCACGATGACTGCGCCCAGAAAGGCCATCCAGACCATCATGTAGGTCTGGATTTCGTCGGCGCCGAACAGGGCCTGGCCAAACACATAACGCCCGACCACGTTGGCGAAATTGAGGCACACCGCCGCAACGACGAGCAGGCCGAGCCCGGTGAGCAGCGCGTCGGCCAGGCGCTCGATCGCGCGCTCGATCAGCATGGCTTACTTGAGCCGGTCGGCGGCCTGTACGAGCGCATCGTACTCGGCCTGCACGGCAGGGTTCCTGGACAACAACTCGCCGCCGAGCTTGCGCAGGTCGGCCATCATCTTGGCCTGCTCGGGCGCCGGAAGTTTGAGCAGCTGTCCACCGTTCTGGGTCCAGCCATCGTTGGCGCGTTGGATTGTGGCGGTAGCGAATCCGAAGGCCACCTTGTCGACCGCAGCGCCAGCCTCATCGATTGCCTTCTGCAAATCGGCCGGCAGGCTCTGGAACCACTTTCGGTTAACCACCACCGTGGACACGACGATGCCGGGGTGAATTTCAGTGACGGCCTTGGCGGCGTCATAAAACTTCATGGGGGTGAGCACCGGAATGCCAGCCAGAAGGCCGTCGATCGCGCCGCTCTGGAGCGCGGGCAGGACCTCGTTGAGCGCCATGGGTACGGGCGTGGCGCCAAGCGCTTTCATGGGTTCGATCTGAAGCGGCGTTGCAAATACGCGGATCTTCTGGCCCTTGAAGTCGGCGAGGTTGCGAATGGGTTTGCGCGAAAGAATCACCACCGGGCTGTTGTAGAACACGCCGATGCCCTTGACGCCCTTACCCTCGCCGATGGCGAGCGCACGCGGTCGATAGCTGGCATCACCCAGCACGCGGCCGAGATGCTCCGGCGATTCAAAGAGTCCGATCGCGTCCAGCGCCTGAAACCGGGGCTCGGTGCCGACCAGGAATGAGGTGGGGGTGACGAAGGCCTCGATGTTGCCGAGCACCACACCCTCGACCATGCGCGGAATCGCCCCCAGTTGGCTTGCGGGATAGATCTCCACTTTGATGCGGTCGCCCGCACGCGGTTTCAGTTCGGCCTCGAAGCGGCGTAGCCATTCGTGCTGCACGTCATTGATGGTGGCGCTCGCCATTTTCAGCGTGACGGTCTGCGCCTGCGCGGGGGCAATCAGCGCGGCGGTCAGCAGCGCGAGTGCGCTGGTGCGTAGGAATGTCATGGTCTCCTCCTTGCCGTATCAGGCATGTTGCGGGTGTCAGGTGGCGAGCGCTTCTGTGCCTTGGACGGCTCGCAGGGAATCGGGAAATTCAGGTGCGAGCGGTGGATGCCCGCGAATGAGGTCGGCGGCCCGCTCGGCGATCATCATGACGGCTGCATTGATGTTGCCGCCGATGAGGCTGGGCATGACTGACGCGTCGATCACCCGTAGCCCCTCCACGCCGAAGACGCGAAGTTCGGGATCAACCACTGCGCCGTCTTCGGGAGCGAGACCCATTCGGCAGGTGCCCAGCGGGTGGTGAACGGTGATGGATACCGCGCGAATGTGGGCGTCGAGATCGGCATCGCTGGTTTTTCCGGGGCCAGGCGCACGTTCGGCCGCCACAAAGCGTCCGAGTGCGGGCTGCTCGCCCAAGTTTCGCGCAAGGCGCAGACCCGCACGCAGTGTCTGCCAGTCGTGCTCGGCATCGAGAAAATTCTGGCGGATGCGGATCGCCTGTCGGGGATCGGCCGAAGCGAGCTCCAAGCGGCCGCGGCTGTGCGGCCGCAACACAATCGCCACGGTTGAGAAGCCGTCTTCGAACGGCCGACGGAAAGGCGGCAGCCACGGCGTGCCATTGAGCGGTCCGCCATGAAAGAGGAGCTGGACATTGGGCACCGGTTCGGCGTCCGAGGTGCGCAGGAACGCTGTGAGCGGAGCAGGCAGATCGGTGGCGTAGCCCCGGCCGAAAAAATACGCGTTGATGAGATGCCGAACGATCCGGTCGGCGCGCATGTTGTGCTGAAACGGGCCGGGTTCGCGCCGCCGATAGGCGACCGGTGCCATGACATGGTCCTGCAGATTGCGGCCTACACCCGGGAGCGCGGTGTGAAGCGCGATGTCGTGTGGGCGCAGATCCTCGGGGGCACCGATGCCCGAGAGCATCAGGAGTTGCGGCGTGTTGATGACGCCGCCCGCAAGCAGCACCTCGCGATCGGCAAGCGCCACGCGCCGGTTTCCATCAACCTCGTATTCAACGCCGACCGCGCGCCGCCCGTCGAACACCAACCGGGTGGCGAGCGCGCGGACCTGGACGGTGAGTCCGGGGCGCTCCAGAGCGGGGCGCAGATAGGCGCTCGCGGAGCTCGCGCGCCGATTGTTGCGGATGGAACACTGGAAGAGGCCGAAGCCTTCCTGTTGCGCGCCGTTGTAGTCGGGCGTGATGGGGTGACCAGCGCTGGTTGCCGCTTCGAAGAAGGCATCAAAGAGCGGGTCGGGGTAGCGGTTTTCGCGTACTGCAACCGGGCCGCTGCCGCCGCGGAAGGCCGACTCGCCGCCTTCCCAGCTTTCGGTGCGGCGAAAATAGGGGAGCGCGTCGGCATACGACCAGCCTGTGAGGCCGGAGGCCGCCCAACGGTCGTAATCAGAACGATGACCACGGACCCATGCCATGGCATTGATCGAAGACGAGCCCCCGATCACGCGGCCACGCGCGCATTCGACTGCGCGGCCGTTGAGATTTTCCTGAGGTTCGGCGAAGTAGCCCCAGTCGTGCAGGCGTTTGCCGAGAATGCGGCCCCAGCCAAACGGAATATGGATCCAGGGATCGCGATCCCAGTCGCCGGCCTCGAGGAGCAGCACCCGGGTGCCAGCGGTTTCGGAGAGCCGGTTGGCGAGCACGCACCCGGCCGAACCCGCGCCGACGATCACATAATCAAAACTGGCGCGCTCGCTCATCGCGGGCTACCGATCAGCCTGCGGCCGTGGCGGTGCGGAATGACGCGCGCGCGCTGAGTCGCTCAAGCCATGCCGAGATCGCTGGTGTGGGCGGCAGCCCGAACGGGAAGGCCACACAGCGACGCACCACCGGCCCAAGCGCGATGTCGGCGATGGTGAGGTTGTCGCCGGCCACCCACGTTGATTTGGCGAGTTGGCCATCGAGGATCTTGAGCTCGGCAGCCAGGTTCTTGCCGGTGTCGGGGGCGCGCTCCGCCTCGGGTTTCTTGGCATCGCGAAAGCCCGCCAGAAACACGGGATTGAGCGAGGCGAGGGTCCAGTCCATCCAGCGATCCACGTGGCTCCGTGCGGCCAGATCAGTGGGGTAGAGGCTGGCCGCTTTTTCTTTCGCGGCGACATAGCGCAGGATGGCGTGCGATTCCCAGATCGAAACGCCGCCGTCTTTCAGCGTGGGGACCTTGGCGGTGGGGGTCATGGCCAGGTATTCGGCGGTGGTGGTGTTTTCGAACTGGCGACCGTAATCATGGCGCTCATAGGAAACGCCGAGTTCCTCGAGCAGGAACATCACTTTCTGAACATTGCCGGAGGTGGCCCGGCCGAGCAGCTGATACATGCGGTTCTCCCTGCGCAACAAGAGCGTGCGCTGAACAGTTGATGGATGCGGTGTCAGGCGGACAGCGGCTTGTAGGCCACCATCTCGATTTCAATCTTGGTGCTGATGACGGCGCGCGCCTCGACCGTGGTGCGGGCAAGCCGCCCGTCTGGGAAGTATTCTTTGAAGACGCCGTTATAGCGGCCGAAGTCGCGTGCGTCTTCAAGAAAGGTGGTGACCTTCACCACGTCGTCGAGCGAACAGCCTGCAAGCCCAAGAATGCGCTGGCAGGCGAGGATGGTTGCGCGGGTTTCTTCCTCGATCGTGCCCGACACCATGTTGCCGTGCTCGTCCTTGGCCACCTGGCCCGAGAGGAAGACGAAGTCGCCCGCCCGCACCGCCGGATGGAAGGGCAGGTTGGGGTTCTTTTTGCCGAATGTTTGTATCGTGCTCATGGTGGTGGATTACCTCGGAAAACACTCGATGATGTCCAGCCCCTGCTGGCGATCGATGAGATAGACCAGTCCGCGGTCGTCGATGGTGACATCGTTGGACGACACTCGGCGGCAGCCGGCGGGTGGGTCGGGTTCGTAGAAGCCGACCTCCTTGGGGCGGAACGGATCGGCGACATCGATCAGGCGTAGCCCCTGGGCGAACCAGGCGAATGGAATGATGGTGCCGTTGAATCGCTCGGAGGGCTGATGGCAGCCGGTCATGTGCTCTTGCGGTTCACCATCTGGGTCGATCCCGTCAACCTGGAAGGTTGCAATGGGCAGCGGCTGGGTTTCCTCGCTGATGTCGTAGATCCAGGTGTATGCGGGCGGAGACGGCCGTAGCTTGGCCACGTCTTCGTCAGCCACCACCAGAATGTTCCGCCCCTTGAGTGGCACTGGAATGGGCAGCGCCGTGTGGGTGGGGTGCGGGTCGGCTGGACCCGGGTTGATGCCGGCTACCAGCTGCGGGCGCGACATGTCGGAGATATCAAGAATGTAGAAGCCGTGATGCCAGTAGGAGACGTAGAGTCGATTACCCAGACGCAGCGGATGGTGGCAGCGCGGCCGCGTGTAGTTGTCCCAAGGATAGTGCTCGCCGCCCGCCACGTGCTGCCCGGGGATCCACCAGCGGCCCACCTCCTGCGGACGGGCGGGATCGGCGAGATCGAGAATCATCATGATGTTGCCGACATAGCCCTCGGCCGTGGGCGAGATGTACGCGTAGCGGCCATCGAAGCTGAAGCGGTGAACGCCGCCGCCGACGGCGTTACTGACCTTCCAGTGCGTGATGAGCTTGGGCCGCGCGGGGTTCGACACATCAAAAATGCCGAGGCCGCCGCCGAAGTCGTCTGCGCCTTCACGGAACTTTTCATAGTTCACGATCATGATGCCGTTCTGCGCACGCACCTTGTGCGAGTGCCAGCCCATGGGCACCTGGAGCGTGGCGAGGAGCTTCGGATGACGCGGGTCGGCGACGTCATAGATGGAGGTGCCATCGGGCGGGCGCATGGCCGAGACATAAAGTGTGGTGCCATCCACCCACGCCTGACCGCCGCCATGGCAGTCGATGTGCGAGACCAGCCGAGTGTTATGTGCGCGGGCCATGGTGGGCTTAACCGAGTTTTACGACATCGCCGGCGGGCGTTCGGGCGGCGCGCCGCAGCAGTCCGAAGGCGGCCAGTGCGGGTTCGTCGCTCGCGATGAACAACACGGCCGGGGTGGTGCTGCTGGGGTTTTCAAGCGTCATCCAGTGATTGCCCGGCACCGCGATCGTGTCACGGAACTCGGCATCGAATACATGCTGCTCATCCACCCGGCAAATTGCGCTGCCCTCCAGCGGCGAGATGAGCAGGCTTGCGTTCTGATTGAGCGGCGCGGTTTTCTCGCCAGGCCGGAGCATCTGAAGAAAGAAGGTCATGGTCTTGAAAACCGGGCCCCCCCGGATCGGGTCGGTGTATTCGACCACCAGCCCTTCCAGGCTCTCAGCGTCGCGATTGCGCTCGAGCACCTCGCGCATCATGTCGTAGCGGTAGACGTACATGGGAGACGACGCGCCCACGCCACGGGCGTGACTCACAAAGCGCGCTGTGGCGCCGCCCGTGCCGTAGATCTTGCGGCTGTAGTCGGGCGTAAAGCGCGCAGTCTGCTCACGTTTACGGATGCCGTCTTCCTGATAGTCGTGACCGAACTCGAGTGCGTTCAGCACCTCCACCAGCGGGTAGTCGAGGACCGACAGATTGAGCGCCGGCTCGTTACCCACACAGCCATGGTTATGCCAGGTTTCTACTGGCGTGAGCACCATGTCGCCATGACCGAAGACAATGTTTTCGCCCTCAACCCCGGTGAAATTTTCCTGCCCGGTAAGCCCCAGGCGGATGGCGCTTGCCGTGTGCTTGTGCGGCGGCATCATTTCATTGGGGTCGTTGATGCGGTAGGCGGTATAGAGCGTGGTGACGGTGGCACGCCGCGGCCGCAGCCCCGGATTGACCAGGATGAGCGACCGCCGGTCGGAACTGCCGGTATGGATGAGGCGCGCCGACTGCAGCATGAGTGCTTCGAGGTCGCGGGTGTAGCTCCAGTGAAAGGGCTGCGCGCGGGCGCCTGCCATCAGTTGACGGATTTCGTCGTGCTCCACATCGGAGCGCTGCGCCCAGAAGGGGAACAGATGCTTTTCGTTGATGCGTGCATACATCGCGCGAAGTTCATCTGACTCCGGTGCACTTGCCGCGTGCCCGCTCATCTCACCCATTCCAACCTCCGTCAACCGGTCTCGACCACCATGACAAGACTAGAGGGAAATACCGATCGCTGCAATGCTGTTTAGAGGAGATAAGTGTGGCTTTCGAAACAACCAATTGACAATTTGGTTGATCGGGTTGGATGCTTGCGGGATCTGAATTGGAGAAAGTCGCCCATGCGAATGCCTGCTGCCCGCCCCCCCGACGCCTATGCTGCACTGCTCGCCCAACTGCGCGAGCGTGCGGCGCGCGGGCAGGGGCTCCCTGCGGAGCGTGAGCTCGCGGCCGAGCTCTCGGTCACGCGGCATCAGCTCCGACGCGCGCTGGCTGAGCTGCGCGAGCGCGGCGAGCTCGCTGCTCCGGCAGCGCCGCGGGGGCTGGGGCGGAGTGCCCGGGCGCTGGTACGGCGCACCCACCCCATCGAAGTCGCTGAACTGCGCGCCATTCTCGAACCCGCCCTGGCCCGCATGGCGGCGGTGCGTGCTACGCCGATCGATGTTCGGCGGATTCAACGAGCCTCCACCACGCTTGCCGAACAGCAGAGCGCAAGCGCCGATCTGGATTTTCACAATGCAATCGCGGCTGCCACCGGAAACCGCCTGGCCGCAGACCTCTATGCGCTCCTTCGTCAGGTCGGACGCGATGCGCGGCTTCACCTGAGCCCGGCACGAGAGCGTCCCGCCGAGCGCCTGCGGCAGCGCGATGCGGAGCATCAACAGGTGGCTCAGGCTATTGCGCTGCGCGATCCCGATGCAGCCGAGCAGGCGATGCAGGCGCACATGCGGATGGTGCAGCGGCAGGTCTTGGAGCGCATGGGGTCGCTCGAGCGGGGCACCGCTCGCCCGGCCGGTCGACGCGAGGCCCCGCGTCAACAGCAGGAAAGCGGACACACTTCCGGGTTGAGCAGAAAGCGCGGGTGAAAGCTGTCCCGACCCATTCCCATGGCAGCGATCAGACCGTCAACCGCCAGCTGGTCGCGAAGCGCGCGCATGGATTCAGGGTTGCCGTAGCGGCGTCGCGCAGCGCGCAGATCGATCAGGCGCTGATGACCGGGTGGCGGACAGTGGCCGTCCGCGTCCGAGGTGACCATGACCCGTACGTCGCAGTCGCCGTGGCGCCCGGGGTCGGGGGGGCCTGCAGCGATGGAGTCGTCGCCCACACATCGGTAACCTGCTTCGCGGGCGAGGGCGCGCATCCGGGCGGTGATGTCATCACTTTCCACCAGGGCAAGCCGTAGTGCGGTCTTGTGCGGCGCCCGTCCTGGGGGATGCAGCGAAGCGACCGCTTCACCCGGCGCCCGATAGCGGGATCCCTGATCGGGTTGTGGGGGATCGGATTCGTCGCGTTCGCGCGCCTGTTCATTGAGGCTGCGCTCAAGCATGCGAAACAGCGAGCGGGCAAGGAGCGCGGCGTCGTCGAGCGGCGCGTGGGTCACCCGAATGCCCGCCTCGGTCATGGCCTGCAGGTCGATCAGGCCCGCCCCGGCGCCGGTGAGCCCAATTGCCTGAAGCCGGGGAAGACCGCGCAGAAACGCGGGCACCAACTCGGTGTGCTGGGAAACCATCAACCCCGATACGTCTTGAAGCGGTCCGGCATCGGAGGCCGTTGTGCAGACGTCAACTTCAAAAAGCGCGGCCAGCCGGTTAAGCGCTTCGTCGTGAAGCGCCGTGGCAACGATGACGCGATGTCTGCGAGCAGGCCTTCTCATGAGCACCAAGTTGCAACGACGGGACCGCTACGATCGGATTCCAGCGGCGTGGTTGAGTTCAATCAGCACGGGTTGATGATCGGAAGCGTCGGTCTTTGCGTCGACATGAAGCGCGCTCACCGCGGGCGCCAGATCCTCGGTCACGAACACGAAATCGCAGGTGTGTGGCTTGGGCCACTGCACCCGGTCATGAACGCCGTTGGTGTGAGCGTGAGGCTTGCCCGGGTGGGCGAGGGTCCAGGCGTCGCGCCAGGCGGGCGCGTCATCGATGGGTTCGAGCATTCGCGCATACTCGGCCGAGTCGGTGACGAAGTTGAAATCGCCACACAGGAGCGCCGACGGGGGGCGAAGCCGCGCCTCGAAGGGCGAGCCGCGGTGCCGCGGCTGACCCCGGTCGGCCTGATGGCCGCAGGCCTCGCGGTGCAAGGCGCGAAGGTGGTCTACCTGAGCGGTACGCTGCCGCACCGAGTAGTACTCGAGGTGAGTCGTGATGATCCGCAGCGGCCCGCCGGCTGC
>JALREG010000330.1 GCA_023253905.1 Burkholderiaceae bacterium | reverse complement strand
GTCGGCCTCTCGGCCGCCACCATGCTGCCCGTCATGTCCGCCTGCGGAAGCACCGATGCAACGCAGATGAAAACGCTTGCCGAGCCGATCGCAGCCGCCCAGATCAAGTTCAACGCGGTCGCAAAATCCATCGCCGATTCGGTGGTGCTCCCCGCCGGCTACACGGCCAAGGTGCTTCATGCCACCGGCGATCCCATTGACGCGACGGTCGGCGCCTACACGAACGCGGGGAAAGAGGTGGACGACTGGTCCAGGCGGATCGGTGACCATCACGATGGGATGGAGCTCTTTTATATCGACGGCGCCGGCAAGGTGAGCAGTGCGGCGCAGAATCGCGCCGTCCTCGCCGTGAACCACGAGAGCTCCGCCGATGCGCATTTCTTCCATCCGAACGGACAGACCTCGGGCGCGAAGACCGGGCTCAAGTTCAGCCAGTTTGGTGCATGGGATGGTGGGGCACGTCCTGCTCTCGAGGTGCTGAAAGAGATCAACCACCACGGTGTGTCGCTCGTAGAACTTGACATGGCCGCGGGTGGCGGTATCAACGGCTACAAGCTGAACGGCACGCTCAACCGGCGCGTCACGCCCAATACCGAGGTGGCAGTGACCGGCCCAGCCGCGCACCTCGCGGGGATCAAGACGCTCTTCCGGACCAGGTTCAGCACCGATGGTTCGAAGGCACGCGGCACGCTGAACAACTGCGGCTCAGGGCCCACCCCCTGGGGAACCTTCCTTACCTGCGAGGAAAACTGGGCGGTTTATTTCAACATGCCTGCCAACGCAACGCTGCCCGATGCCAAGACACTCGCTGGCCGCACACGCTATGGCGTCGCCTCCACCGCCTTGGCAGGCGGCGCGGGTAGGCTCCTCGGACAGGGTTGGCACACGCCGGTCGATGCGGCCGGCGAAACCACGTTTGCGCGCTGGAATATTGAGGCATCGGGCGCCACGGCGGCAGACGACTTCCGTAACGAACCGCATACCTTTGGCTACAACCTCGAGATCGACCCCGCCAACCCGAACTCGGTCCCCGCCAAGCGCGTCTCAATGGGGCGCTTCGCCCATGAAGCCGCGGTCTACAGCAAGCTCGTGGCCGGCCAGCCCATTGCGTTCTACATGGGGTGCGATTCCCGTAACGAATACATCTACAAATTCGTTTCTAAAGAGAACTGGAATCCTGTCGATGCGGGCGGTGGCATGGCTGCCGGTGACAAGTACCTGAATGAAGGCAAGCTCTACGCTGCAAAGTTCAACGATGACGGTACCGGTCAGTGGCTGGAGCTTGACATCTCGGTGGCCGCCATCAAGAACTACACGGCGTTTGCGTTCACCAACCAGGCCGAAGTGCTGGTCTTTACCCGCCATGCGGCCGATGCGGTCGGTGCCACCAAAATGGACCGCCCGGAGTGGGGGTCGGTGAACCCCGCCAATGGCGAGGTGTATTTCTGCCTCACCAACAATAACTCCACCAACCGCAAACCCGGCACGACCAACGCTGCCAACCCTCGCGCCTTTGAGGATCCGGACGGCAACAAGGGTTCGGGTAACCCCAACGGTCACATCATCCGCTTCCGCGAATCGAACAATGCCTCGACCGCGACCACTTTCCAGTGGGACATCTTTGTGTTTGGCTCGGAGGAAGACGCGAATAAGGATTCCGTCAACCTGTCAAAGCTCACCGCCAACAATTCATTCTCCTCACCCGACGGGCTCTGGTTCAGCCCCGTGACCGGCATTCTCTGGATTCAGACCGATGATGGCGCGTTCACTGACGAGACCAATTGCATGCTGCTCGCCTCAGTGCCTGGCGCCGTGGGTGACGGCGGAATCTGGGCGGTGCCCAATTCGATGGCGGGCACCACCGCAACCCAGACCACGTTTGTGGGCGGCCTGCTGGGTGAGTCGCGGTTGCGTCGCTTCCTCGTGGGACCCAAGGGCGCCGAGGTGACGGGGCTTGCTGAGACCGCTGACGGCAAGACGCTTCTCGTCAACATCCAGCATCCAGGGGAGGACACGCCCGCCATCGGAGCAGGCGCGAATTTCACCCACCAGAGCCAGTGGCCGGGTAGTGGCGTGATGACTGGTGTGGCGGGTTACGGTCCGGCGGGCCGGCCGCGCTCGGCGACGATCGTGATCACGCGCACGGATGGGGGCGTGATCGGCCGCTAAGCAGCAGGCAAGCGGATCGGGCCCGCATCGCGCGGGCCCGGTCAGCGCCTGGGCTCGCCAGCCCGGACAATCGGCTGCTCAGCCCGCCTCGAAATTCGCCTGCGCGAACCGCCAGTTCACCAGATGGTCGAGGTAGGTCTCGACAAAGCGTTGGCGGGCGTTTCGATAGTCGATGTAATAGGCGTGTTCCCACACATCAAGGGTAATGAGCGGGCGGTGCGCCGAGACGAGCGGCGTCTCGGCGTTGGCGGTATTGATGAGGCCGACCTCGCCGGTCCGCCTTCGTACCAGCCAGGTCCAGCCAGCGCCGAAGTTGCCGGTGGCCCGCTGGATGAACGCTTCCCGAAATCCCGCGAACGAACCGAACTGCTGCTCGATCGAGGCAAGGAGCGCCCCTTCCGGCGTGCCGCCTCCGCCCGGGCACATGCTTTCCCAGTAGAAGCTGTGGTTCCAGATCTGCGCTGCGTTATTGAAGATTGCGCCGCGTGATTCGCGCACGATGGTATCGAGCGGCCGGTCGTGGAATTCGGTGCCCTGGATCAGTCGGTTCAGCTGCGTGACGTAATTCTGATGATGCTTACCGTAATGAAAACGCATCGACTCCGCAGACAGATGCGGCTCGAGCGCGTCGATCGCCCAGGGCAGTGGTGCGAGCGTGAGCTCCATGGCGGCTACTGCACCGGCGCGTTGATCGCATCGAGCGCAGCGCGCGCGACTTCCATATCTTCGGAGTAGTGGCCACCACTCACACCGATTGCGCCGATCAACTGCCCGTTTTCGAGGATGGGATAGCCACCGCCAAACACGACCAGCCGCGGCGTGTGCGTGATGCCGGCAAGAAGCGGCGGGTCGTTCTTGATGAAATCAAACCAGGTGTGGGTTGCGATGCCAAACGCGCTTGCAGTCCAGGCCTTGTTCTGCGCGATGTCGATTGAGAGATGCGGTGCGCCGTCCATGGCATGAAAGGCCTTCAATTGCCCGGCCTCATTGGTGATGGCAATACACATCGCCTTTTTCATCTCATTGGACTTGTCGATCGCCGCATCGAGCATGCGGCGAACACTCAGGGCGTCGATGGTGCGCTTGACGATGCTCATGGGTGAACTCCTTTTGGGATCGGTTGATCAGATCTGGCGTGCCGCATGGTGAGCCTCGGTGAGCGCGTGCGGCAGCCGTCTCGGGGAGAACGCGTCGCCTGCGATCCAGGTGGTGGTTTCGAAGCCGCGTGCGCGCAAGCTCTCATAGAGCGGCGCACCGAGCGCTCGCTGGTGTCCGACCCATACGATGCCCGCGGCCTGCTCGAGCGCGAGTTCGCGTCCGGTGAGATAGTGGCGGAGCACTGCAGCGCCGTGTCGCGAGCCCGCCACCGCCATCGAGGTGTGGAGCACCGCGCCGCCCAGATCGAGTGCCCGTAGCGCTGCGATGCGCGAAACCATCGGAAGTTCGCGAAAGAGCTCGAAAAATCGCGTGACCACATGAAGCGTCTGGCCGCGCTTCTTCGCTATCTGAAGCGCAGCTTCCGAAGCGGCCGAGCCCCAGAAATAGCCGTCTTCATCCATCACGATCAGCACGTGGCCCTCCCGATCGATCGCGTGCAGATCGTCAGGGCCGGCCACAGCCACGGCCGGCACCGATTGATCGCCTTCGAGCGCAGGCACGGCGGGCGCTGCTCCGGTTGCGACCACAAACGCCTCGAAGCCGCGCGCAATCAGCAGGTCGGCGTCGGGGCTTGTGCCGAACTCGATGGTGACCGGCAGACGCTTCACCGCTGGAATCAGAAAATCAAGCACGTGCCTGAGTTCGGCTCCGTGAGGAAGCCCCGGCGCGTGCGCCATCTTTCCGCCCAGCATGGTGGACTTCTCGAACAAGGTGACCTGATGGCCTCGCTCGGCGGCAATGCGCGCGGCCTCGAGACCCGCGGGGCCGCCGCCGATCACTGCGACGCGCCGGCGTTCTGCGGCGGGCTTTAAGCGTCCGAACTGGTGCTCGCGGCCGGCCATCGGATTGGTCGCGCAACCGATCGGCTCGGGTCCGGTGATCCAGTCCCAGCACTGGTTACAGGCGATGCAGCGGCGGATCTCGTGCTCGCGACCGGTGCGCGCCTTGCGTGGCCAGTCGGGATCCACGATCAGTGCGCGGCACAGGCCCACCATGTCGCCGTCGCCCGCGGCGAGGATGTCCTCGGCCTGCTCGGGCATTTGGATGCGCGTGCTTTGCACCACCACCAGATCGCCCACCGCCTGCTTGATCTGCCGCTGAATGTCGCGATAGGTGACCTGGGGCCAGTGCCGGTCGGGCAGATGGGTTTCGATGGTGTTGAAGTTACCCTGGCTGAGCGAGATGTAGTTGATCAGACCGCTGCGGGACAAAATTGAGGCGGCCTCGCAGGCCAGCTCGATCGTGACCCCGCCGGCGGTAAATTCCTCAACGCCCATGCGATAGCCGATGATCGCGCTTTCGCCCAGACGCCTGCGTGCGCCTTCAATGATCTCGAGCGCGAAGCGGAGCCGGTTTTCCATACTGCCGCCGTAGTGGTCGTCGCGGGTGTTGCTAAACGGCGAGACAAACTGCCCGATGAGATGACCCTGGGCGCCATGGATCTCGACCCCGTCCGCCTCGGCGTCGCGCGCGTTCACCGCGGCGGAAACGAAGTATTCGACCATCTCGCCCACCTCGCGGGTGGAGAGCGCATGCGGGACGCCCCCGCTTCGGGGGCACGCAATCTCGGACGGGGCCACCAGCGTGCCCACGCGCCGGCCCAGGTGCTGCCGCCCGCCCTGGTTCAGCTGCACGATGAAAAGTGCGCCCTGCTCGTGAATTGCGTCGCTGATCCGCCGCAGGCCGGGTACGACGCCCGGGTCAAAGAGCGGGAGCGCATGGGGAACCACGCCCTCCAGCGGATGCAGCCGCATGGCCTCGCTCACCAGCACGCCGGCGCCGCCCTCGGCGACCGTGCGGTAGAAGGCGAGCATCCGTGCGCCCACCCGGCCCTGTTCGGCCAGGTTGGAGGTGGTGGCGACCCGCATGATGCGGTTTTTGCTCAGGCGCGCACCCAGCGACACCGGTGAAAAGAGCTTTGGAAACCGGGTGTCTCGCACGTGTTCGTTCGCGAGCGCGCGCGCATGGGCACGCGCGACGTCGGACGGGGTCATCGGGCGAGGGTCGGCCATGGTCTGGGGGGCGTTTGGGGTGGATGCGTGCGGGCGTCGGGTGCGTTCGATATTCAGGACGAGTATGCCTGCCGAGCGCAAACTCCGCTTGCGGGGCCGATTTCACTTTTGCCTCGGATCAGGCAACATTGGCCCCGGCCCGCCCACCGGTGGGCCCGTCTGGCCGGACCGGTTCGCGATGCGCCGGGTCGGCGGTTTTCGATTGATGCTCAGAGGAGTGCCAGCGCATGGGTCGGGTTATGCAAATGTTGCCGCTATCTAATGTGTGCGAGCAAGAGGGGTACTTGCGATGAGCGCAGGTGCCTGTCCTCCCGGAATTTCCCCCGAGGCGCGTTTAAAGCAGCTGGGTATCGTGCTGCCGCCCGCCTGGATCGATAAACCTAACCGCGTGCGCGCGCTACGCTCGGGTATTCATGTGCACATGAGCGGCCATGGCCCGATCGAACCGCTCACCGACACGCCGGTCATCACCGGTAAACTCGGCCGCGAACTCAACGAGGCCCAGGGTGCTGTCGCTGCGCGCGAAACCGGGCTCTATATCCTGGGCACGCTGAAGGGCTGTATCGGGTCACTGGATCGCGTGGTGCGGGTGGTGCATGCGATTGGCTTCATCAACTGCGCACCGGGCTTCAACACGCCCTCTCTGGTGCTCAATGGGTTTTCCGACCTGATGGTGGAGGTGTTTGGCGAGATTGGCCGGCACACGCGCTCGGCGATCGGCGTTGCCGAACTCTATCGCGACATACCGGTTGAAATCGAAGCACTCTTCGAGGTGAGAGACTGATGGCGCAGCTGATCAGCCCGCAGACCCGTGGCGTGTTCATCATCGCCGCCACCCCGTTTACCGATTCGGGTGAGGTCGACTACGAGAGCATTGACACGCTCACCGACTTCTATCTGAGTTTCGGGATCGATGGCCTCACCATTCTCGGCATCATGGGCGAAGCGCAGAAGCTCTCGGCAGAGGAATCGCTCGCGGTCATGCGGCGCTTCCTCGCGAGGGTGGCGGGGCGTATTCCGGTGATTGTCGGCGTCTCGGCGCCTGCGTACGATCCCATGGTGTCGCTTGCTCGTGAGTCGATGCGGGCGGGTGCGGCTGGGGTCATGATCGCGCCGCCCGCCACCGTCAAAACCGACGAGCAGTTCTTCAATTTCTTTGCTGGCGCGTGTCGGGCCCTTGGCCCCGATGTGCCGGTGTGCCTGCAGGACTATCCCGCGGTGACCGGGGCCTGGATGTCGGTGCCGGTCTTCGAGCGCATCGTGGAGGAACTGCCGCAGGTGGTGATGCTGAAGGCCGAAGACTGTCCTGGGCTCACCAAGATCTCCCGGGTCCGGGCGCTCGAGGCCAAGGGGCTGCGGCGCTCATCGATTCTGGTCGGCAACAACGGCCTCTTCTATCCGCTCGAACTGGCACGCGGCGCCGACGGGCCGATGACCGGGGTGGCCTACCCCGAGATGCTGACCGAGGTGTACCGCGCGATGCAGGCGGGCAATCGCGATCTGGCCGATGACCTGTTCGAAATTTACCTCCCGCTGGTTCGCTATGAAACCCAGGCGGGCGTGTCGCTTGCCTGGCGCAAGGAAATTCTGCGTCGGCGGGGCGCGATCCGCAGCGCCCGCGTGCGCGCGCCCGGGGTGCAGCTGAACGCTGACGAGCATGATGATCTCACCCGGATGATGGCGAGGATCGATACCAAGCTCGAGGCGCTTCGCGGGCGCCAGGCCTGAGCCTGCACGCTGTCATCGGCGCCGAAAACCGGCGCGCGAAAGGACCGTTCTGATGCAACTGGATTGCGTGATTCGTGGTGGAACCGTTGTTAACGCCGACGGTGTGTCGAGCGCCGATGTGGGGATCGTGGGCGAGAAGATCGTCGCGCTCGGAAGTGCGCTCCCCACGGCCCGGCGCGAGATCGATGCACGGGGTCGCCTGGTGATGCCGGGTGGGGTCGACAGTCACTGCCATATTGAGCAGGTCTCCTCCTTCGGCATCATGTGCGCCGACGATTTTCATTCGGCGACTGTGTCGGCGGCGTTTGGTGGCACCACCACCGTGGTCCCGTTCTGCGCGCAGCACCGCGGTGACCGGATCCCCGTGGTGCTGGCCGACTATCACCGGCGTGCAGCAGAGAAGGCGGTGATCGACTACGGCTTTCATCTGATCGTGGCCAACCCCGACGGCGATACGCTGGCTCGCGATCTTCCCGAGGCGATTGAAACCGGCATCCGTTCGTTCAAGATCTTCATGACCTATGACCGGATGCGGCTCCATGATGAGCAGATTCTCGATGTGCTCATGACTGCGCGAAGCCACGGCGCGCTGGTGATGGTGCACGCGGAAAATCACGGCATCATCAGCTGGCTTGCTGGCCGCATGGTGGGCCAGGGGCGGGTGGCGCCCCGCTATCATGCGATCTGCCACACGCGTTCCTCCGAAGCTGAGGCGATCAATCGGGTGATCGCACTTGCCGAGGTGGTCGATACCCCGATCCTGATCGTGCATGTCAGCACGATAGAAGGGGTGGCTGCCATCCGCGAGGCGCAGGCGCGCGGCGTGAAGGTCTATGGCGAAACCTGCCCGCAGTACCTCTTTCTCACTGCTCGCGACATCGACCGCGGGCTGGAAGGCGCCATGTTCTGCTGCTCGCCGCCGCCGCGCGACGAGGCCGCACAAGAGGCCTGCTGGCAGGGGCTCAAGGATGGCGCGCTTGCGGTCTATTCATCCGACCATGCGCCCTATCGCTATGACGCAAGCGGCAAGCTCCCCAAGGGCGAAAAGACTACTTTCAAAGAAATGGCCAATGGCGTACCGGGGCTGGAGTTGCGCCTGCCGCTGCTCTTTTCCCAGGGTGTGGGCAGCGGCCGCATCAGCCTGCCAGAGTTTGTCAACCTGACCGCCACCCGTCATGCCGAGATTTATGGGTTGTCTGCAAAGGGTCGGATCGCACCTGGCTGCGACGCCGACATCGCAATCTGGGACCCGGCGCGCCGGGTAAAGATCGATGCGGCGCTGCTTCATGACAACACCGGCTATACGCCTTACGCCGGGCGCGAACTCACCGGCTGGCCGGTGGTGGTGCTCTCGCGCGGCGAGCAGCTGATCGATCAGGATGCCGCTCCAGGGGCGATCCGGGCCGAACGCGGTCGCGGACGCTTTCTCGCACGCGAGCGCTCTGACGCCCTTCTTCCGGCCGGGCGGGTCATTCCCGAGGTGGCGCAGCTCTCTCAGTGGGGTGACTCGTTATGACCCGCAAGCTCGCTATCGCAGCCGCTCAGATGGGTGGCATTCATCTGTCGGATACCCGCGAACAGGCGGTCGCGCGTCTACGCGAGCTCCTTCGGCAGGCGCACGCGCGCAGCGTGAAATTCGTGGTGTTCCCCGAGCTTGCGCTCACTACGTTTTTTCCGCGCAAGTGGTATGACGACCAGGCAGAAGTGGATGCGCGGTTTTTCGAGCGCGAGATGCCCTCCGCGGTCACGCAGCCGCTCTTTGACGATGCGCGTCGCTATGGCATCGGGTTTTATCTGGGCTATGCCGAGCTCACGCAGGAGGCCGGCACCACCCGTCGATTCAATACCGCGATTCTGGTGTCTCCAGCGGGTGCCATCGTGGGTAAATACCGCAAGGTGCATCTTCCCGGCCACGCCGATTTCAAGCCGCAGGCAGCGTTTCAGCACCTGGAGAAAAAATATTTCGAAGTGGGCGATCTGGGCTTTCAGACCTGGCGTTCGCAGGACGCCATTATCGGCATGCTGATCTGTAACGATCGGCGTTGGCCGGAGGCGTTTCGCGCGCTTACGCTGCAGGGTGCCGAGCTCATCACGCTTGGCTTCAACACGCCGACCGAGAATCTGCACTATCCTGAACCGCCGGCGCTCCGGGTGCACCATCACCTGATCATGGCGCAGGCCATGGCGTTCATGAATGCGACCTGGCTGGTCGAGACCGCCAAATGCGGCTTCGAAGACGGCAACCGAATGTTCGGCCACTCGGTCATCGTGGCGCCCACCGGCGAGATCGTGGCGAAGTCGGCATCCGAAGACGATGAACTGATCAGTGTGGAGGCCGATCTCGATCTGGCGCAGAACTTGAAGAAGACCATGTTCAACTATGCGGCGCATCGGCGCCCCGAGCACTACCGCATTCTGATTGACCGCGTGGGCGCGCAAGACACGCCCGCCAACGGATAGCCTGTCCGCGCTGCACCATCGCGGGGCGGCATGGCGTTTGCAGTGTTGATACGTCGGCCTGTTCATGGGCCGCTTGACCACCCAGGAGGAAGCATGAAACGACTCGCTCTGAAGGCCCTTCTCACTCTCTCGATCAGCGCCGTGTCAGTGGCGGCTGGCGCGCAGGACAAGCCCATGCTCGCGGGCGTGGACGGCACGTTCGCGCCGCACGCCATGCCCAAGCTCGGTGGCGGTGTGGAGGGATTCAACGTCGACCTCATCATGGAAATCGGTAAGCAGCTCGGTCGCAAAATCGAGATCCACGCAGCCGAATTTTCAGGACTCATTCCTGCCATGAATGCGGGCCGGATCGACTTTGTTGGCGCCCCCACCACAGTCACGCGTGAGCGCGCTCAGAACCTGCTCTTTACCGAGGGCTATCTCAACACCTATTACCAGTTCCTGGTGCCTGCCGGTAAGCCCGATTTGAAGTCGCTCGACGACTTGAAAGGCAAGCTCATCTCAGCCAACAAGGGTTCGGCCTACGACAAGTGGCTCGCCGATAACGCTGGCAAATACGGCTTTCGCCATGAGTCCTACCCCACCAACTCGGATGCGGTTCAGGCGGTGCTCTCCGGCCGCGCTGATGCCACCCTGGGTGGTAATACGGTGTCGGCTTATGCTGCGCTTCGCAACAAGGGCAAGCTCACGCTCACCACGCTCAAAGTTGACGAAGGTCTGGTGTGGGCCGCGGTGTTCCGCAAGGACGACGCGAAGACCCGTAACCAGGTGGACGAAGCGATCGAGTGCCTGAAGAAAAATGGCACGATCGCGCAGCTTCATGAAAAATGGTTTGGGGTAAAGCCCGAAGCCGGGTCAGCCGCGGTGACCTTGTACGCGGGCTACGGCGTACCGGGCCTGCCTGGCCATGAGGCAACGCCTCACGAACCGAAGTGCAGGTAAGCGCACCGACGGCCGCCCATCCGGGTGTGGCCACGGGAGCGGCGGGCCCCGAGCAGTCGGGCCCGCCGCTCCTAGCGATCCGCGGTCTGCGTAAGCGCTTTGGCCCAACTGAGGTGCTGCGCGGCATTGACCTGTCGATCGCGCGGCGCGAACTCGTCTTCATCATCGGGCCGTCCGGGTCGGGCAAGTCGACGCTCCTTCGCTGCTGTAACCGGCTGGAGGAGCCCTCCGCCGGCGAGATCTGGTTTGAAGGCTCGAATCTGCTCGCACCGGGCACCGATCTCAACGCCATGCGCAGGCGGATTGGCATGGTGTTTCAATCGTTCAATCTCTATCCTCATCTCAGTGCGCGCGACAACGTGGCGCTTGCGCTCATTCATGTGCTCAGGCGCCCGCGAGAGGAGGCGCATGCACTCGCGATCGAGGCCCTTCGCAAGGTGGGCCTTGCAGACCGCGGCGACGCCAAGCCCGGCGAACTCTCAGGGGGCCAGCAGCAGCGGGTGGCAATCGCCCGGGCGCTTGCGCTCGAGCCCGCCATCGTGCTGTTCGATGAGCCCACCTCGGCGCTCGACCCCGAGCTCGTCGGAAGCGTGCTCGCGGTGCTGCGCGAATTGCGATCAGCCGGCATGACCATGATGGTGGTGAGCCATGAAATGGGCTTTGCGCGCGGGGCCGCCGACCGCGTGGTGTTCATGGAGCGCGGGCAGATTATCGAACAGGGACCCCCAGCGCTGATCTTCGGGCCCGAGGCGCCGGTGCGGATCCGCGAATTCGTGGCCAGCGTGGAACACCGCTGATGGGGCGACTGGCTCGGGAGGGTTGCCGATGACCGGCCTGATCGACACCTTCTTCAATCTGCAGGTGATGCTGCAGTACCTGCCGAAGGTGCTGGAGGGCATGGGGGTCACGATTCTGCTCGCGCTCGCGGTGGTGGCAAGCGGGCTCGCGCTGGGGCTTGCGCTGGGGGTGCTCCGAAGCCTTCAGATCCGGGTGCTGAACGCGCTGATCGTGCTTTTTGCCGATGTGTTTCGCGCGGTGCCGCCGCTCGTGATCCTGATCATCATTTATTTCGCCCTGCCAACCGTCGGGGTACGGTTTTCGGGCTTTGCGTCGGCCTGGATCGGGCTGTCGCTGGTGCTCGCCGCATTCGCTGAAGAAATTGTTTGGGCCGGCATTCTCTCGGTGCCACGCGGGCAGTGGGAGGCGGCACGCTCGAGCGGCCTCAGTTTTGTACAGGCGCTGCGCCTAGTGGTGCTGCCGCAGGCGGTGCGCCTCACGGTGGCGCCGCTCACCAGCCGTGCCATTGTCATCACCAAGAACACGGCGCTTGCGTCGGTGGTGGCCGTGGGCGAAATTCTTTATCAGGCGCAGGCTGGCTATTCGTTCTCCTACAATCCGTCGCCGCTCACGCTGGGCGCGATCGCCTACCTGATCCTGTTTATCCCGCTGGTCTGGCTGGGCCGCTGGGTAGAGACGAGGTTTGCGTGGAAGCGCTGATCGACGGCTTCTTCAATGTGCAGATCCTGCGCGAGGCGCTGCCCTATCTCGCGCAGGGTCTGGTCATGACGCTGCTGCTGAGCCTGGTCGCTGTGCCGCTCGGCTTTGCAGGAGGGCTTGCGCTCGCGCTTGCCTCCACTTCGCGGCTGCGCGCGCTGCGCTGGTCGGCGGTGATCTATACCGATCTGTTCCGGGCGTTTCCGCCACTCGTCCTGTTGCTCTTTGTGGCGTTCGGGCTGCCCTTTCTGGGCTTTAAGCCGCCGCCGTTCGTGGCGGTGGCCATTGCGTTTCTGCTCAACACCTCAAGCTATTACGGTGAAATTCTTCGGGCTGGGATCGAATCGGTGGCCACCGGACAGCACGAGGCGGCACGCTCGACCGGGCTTACCCGCTGGCAGAGTCTGCGTCTGGTGGTGCTGCCACAGGCGGTTCGTAATGTGGTGCCCGACCTGATCAGCAACACGCTGGAGGTGGTGAAGCTCACCTCGATTGCGAGCGTGGTTGCGCTACCCGAGCTGCTGTATGCCGCGCGCCAGGTGCAGTCGGTCACCTACAACGCCTCGCCCGTGATCGCGGCGGGGCTGCTGTACCTCTTACTTCTCTGGCCGCTTGTGCGTCTGTTGTCCCGCTATGAGCGCAAGGCGGTCAGCATCCGCTAAAAGGTGAGCACCATGTCCCAGCGTATTCTCGTGATCAATCCCAACAGCACGCAGGCGGTTACCGACGGTATCGACCGGGCGCTCGATCCGCTGCGCCTTCCTGGGGGCCCGGTGTTCGAATGTGTCACGCTCGCCGAGGGCCCGCCCGGTATTCAGACCCAACGCGATGTGGATGGCGTGATCGCACCGCTTTCGAAGCTGATCGCTTCGCGCGACCATGATTGCGATGGCTTCGTGATCGCCTGCTACAGCGACCCGGGTCTCCACAGCGCGCGCGAGGTGACGCGTAAGCCCGTGCTTGGCATCTCGGAGTGCGGCGTGCTGACCGCGCTCACCCTGGGCCATCGCTTCGGCGTGATCGCCATTCTGGCGGGATCGATTCCGCGCCATCTTCGCTACCTGGGCGCGATGGGTGTCATGGACCGGCTGGCCGCCGAATTGCCCGTGGGTCTGCAGGTGACCGAGCTCGCCGATGCGGGGCGTACGCGCGGGCGGTTGATCGCCACCGGCCGGCAGCTGGTGAACGATCACGGCGCGCATGTGGTGGTGATGGGCTGCGCGGGCATGGCGCAGTATCGGAAGGCGCTTGAGGACGCGATTGGCGTACCCGTGGTCGAGCCCACGCAGGCGGCGGCTGGCATGGCACTCGCGCGCGTGCGACTCGCCGGGGTGTAGGCGCTCAGGCGGTTCGCACAGCCCGCCACGGGCCACTTCACGGCGCGCTCGCTGCGATGCCCTCAGGCAAGCGCCTGCGCTGTGACGTCGGCTGCCATGCGGATGGCGGTATTGGCCTCCGGGATCACGCGCATCATGTTCACAAAGCCGTGAATCTGGCGCTCGAAGCACACGTATTGCGCGCGCGTGCCGGCGGCGCTCAGCGCATCGGCATACTGTCGGCCCTCGTCTCGTAGCGGGTCGTACCCCGCGGTGATGACCAGGGCAGATGGCAGGCCCGACAGGTTGGCGGCGAGAAGCGGTGAGGCCCGCCAATCATTCCAATTGCCGCCAGCGCCCATGTAGTGGTCGCGAAACCAACGAAGCGCCTCGGCGGTGAGCAGATACCCTTCGCCGTTTCGCTGATGCGAATCGGCAATCTGTCGCATGTCGGAAACCGGATAGATCAGCAGTTGAAAGCGCAGCCACGCCTCGCCTGCATCGCGTAACGCAATCGACACCACGGCAGCGAGATTACCGCCTGCGCTGTCACCCCCCACTGCGATACGATCCGGATCGACCCTCAGGTCCTGTGCATGCGCACGCACCCAGCGCGTGGCCGCAATGCAATCATCGACCGCCGCGGGGAAACGATGCTCGGGCCCGAGGCGATAGTCGACCGAAATTACAGAAAACCCGCCGGCAAGCGCAAGCTGCCGGCAGACGATGTCGTGGGTATCGAGGTCACCGATTACCCAGCCGCCGCCGTGAAAAAACACCAGCGCGCCACGGAGATCGTCACCTGGTGCGCCGCGATAAATCCGAATGCCGAGATCGCCGCCGGGCCCAGGGATACGCTTGTCATGGATCAGCGAGACGGTGGGCGGTTCGGGCTGCGCGAAAAACCGTCGATTACGGTAAGAAACCCGCGCAAGCGGCGGCGGCTCAGCGTGCATGGGCGGCACGCCTTTTTCTTCAATCAGTCTGAGGATGGCAGCGGCGTTTGGGTCAAGCATGGTCTGGGGCTCCGAAAGACGAGGCGGCCTGTGGCAGGTGATCAACCCAAACTGGCGGGCTGGGGCCTGATTCGCATGGGGGTGATGGCGGCGCCCTTCTGCCGGTCGGCGCCCGAGGTACTTTCAGCGAGACCAGGCGAGCGCGCGAGCCGCGCCTCGTGTGCAAGAAGTGCCGCCTTGCGTTCGAGTCCGCCGGCAAAGCCCGTGAGCGAGCCGTCTGCACCCACCACCCGGTGACAGGGTCTTATCAGCGTCCAGGGGTTGCGGCCCACCGCCTGCGCAACGGCCCGCACAGCGCGCGGCCGACCCACCCGCATGGCAAGCTCGCTGTACGAGATGGTGGCGCCGATCGCAATCGAACCGAGAGCCTCCCAGACGGCGCTTTGCAGCGCGGTGCCGCGAGCGATCAGTGGAAGGTCGAAGCCCGTCCGACGCCCCTCGAAGTATTCGCCCACCTGTAGCTGCACCCGGCGAAGCAAGAGACAATCTCGACCTTCCTCGCAGCCGGCGAGGTCGGGCAAATGCCGTGCACCGCTGAAATGCAGACCGCGCAACGCCTGCGCGTCACCGACTGCCACCATTGCCCCGAGCGGCGTGTCAAACCACAATGCGCGCATCCGAGATCTCCTCCGGCTGGTATTTCATTTGTCGCAACTGTATCCGATTCTGAATCGGGTCCTGTCCGCTGATCGCCGCCTGGGGCTCAACCCAGCACGCCATTTTGTGTACATTCCATGACAGCCAGCCGAAATCGGCCGGTGCTTCAATTGAAACCAGAAACGAAAGGCACCACCATGACGCGACAGGGATTGAACACGCTTTCCAATGCCGAGCGCCGAGCTCAGCTTCGCGCGCGCATCCAGCGCGGCAAGCTCACGATCGCGCCGGGCGTGTTTGAAATGATCTCGGCGAAGATCGCCGACTCCATGGGGTTCGAGGCGCTCTACATGACCGGTTACGGCACGGTCGCGTCCTACCTCGGCCTGCCTGATGCAGGGCTGGCCACCTACACCGACATGGTGAACCGGGTGGCGCAGTTCGCGAGCATTACCTCCACGCCCATGATCTGCGATGGCGACACCGGTTACGGTGGCCTCCTTAACGTGATGCATACCGTTCGCGGCTATGAAGCCGCGGGTGCCTGCGCGATCCAGCTCGAGGACCAGCAGTTTCCCAAGAAGTGTGGCCATATGCTGGGCCGCAAGGTGGTGAGCGCCGAGGAAATGGCCGCCAAGATCCGGGTGGCGGTCGAAACCCGCAGCGACCCGAATTTCCTGATCATCGCGCGTACCGATGCGCGCACGACTCACGGGCTCGATGAGGCGATGCGGCGCGCCGAAGTCTATGCGCGCGCGGGCGCTGATCTGCTGTTCATCGAGAGCCCGGAGTCCGAGGAAGAGATGCGCACGCTCGGCCGCTCGTTCGATCTGCCGCTGGTGGCCAACATGGTCGATGGCGGGCGCACGCCGGTGCTCACCCACGCAATGCTGGCCGAACTTGGCTATTCGCTTGCCATTTTTCCGGCCTCGGCTTTTCTCGCCACCGGCGCGGCTGTCCGGTCGGTTTATGAAAAGCTGCGTGCGGACGGCTCAACGGCCGGCATGACGCAGCCGCTCTACCCCTTCCCCGAGTTCTCGCAGATGATGGGGTTTGACTGGGTGGCAGCGTTTGACAAGGCGCATGCCGACTCCGAAGGCTAATTAGCGTTTCATCTCCCTGGACCGCCCTCGCAGGCGGTCCGCTTTCCCAACCGGCGCCTCACCCGGCGCCGTCTCAAGGAGCCCCACAACATGCCCGACCACCTTGGCTACCGGAAGATTTTCGGCGTCACCGGCCCGTCCACCAACACCATCGTTCAGCCCGATTTCGATGATCTTCGCCCGATCGGTGTCACCAACCACTACAGCCGGATCATCATTCCGAACATGCCGGTGAACAACAACGAAGACTTTCTGCGGCTGGTGAAGGCGATCATGGGCGAGACGCTAGCCGCGATTGAGGTGCTGAAAAGCTGCGAAATGCAGTATCTGGTGATGGGTATGTCGGCCACCACATTCTGGGACGGCCGCAAGGGTGCCGAGGCCTATGTGAAGCAGCTCTCCGAGCACGCCGGCGTGGGCGTGTCATGCGGGTCGTTTGCCACCGCTGCTGCGCTTGAAACGCTGGGGGCCAAACGGATCGCGTTTTTCTCGCCCTACTTCGAAGTGGCCAATGAGCAGGTGCGCCGGTTCTATGAAGACAGCGGCTTTACCGTGGTGCGTGATGTCTGTCTGAAGCGCCCCAGCCCCGTACTGATCGCCCACTCCACCGACGAGATGTGTCGTCAGGCCATCCGCGAGCTCGACGGCGACGATATCGATGCCATCGTTCAGGTGGGCACCAATCTTTCCATGATCCGGCTGGCTGCGGCGGCCGAGCTGTTCCTGGGTAAGCCGGTGATTGCCATCAACACCGCCACGTACTGGCACGCATTGCGCACCTGTGGCATTCAGGACCGCATGGCAGGCTACGGGTCGCTGCTCGAGTTTCACTGAGCCAAGCAAGCCCGTTTGCGGCGAGGGCAGACTCGCGCGCAGCCGATTCCGCGGCGGCGCGCGGTCCGCGAACCGCAATCAATACGAGCGCGGCATGCCCAGCACATGCTCGCCGATATAAGCGAGCACCATATTGGTGGAGATCGGCGCAATCTGCTGAATGCGCGCCTCGCGCCATTTGCGCTCCACATCATATTCGCGTGCATAGCCAAAGCCGCCGTGGGTCTGCATGCAGGCCTCGGCCGCATGCCAGGAAGCTTCCGACGCCAGCAGTTTCGCAATGTTGGCATCATCGCCGCACGGTAACCCCGCCTCGAAAAGCGCGGCCGCTTTCCTCAGCATGAGGTCGGCCGCCTGCGTTTCCGCGTAGGCGCGCGCGATCGGAAACTGGATGCCCTGGTTCTGACCGATGGGTCGGTTGAAGACGATGCGTTCGCTCGCATATTTCGATGCGGTGCGAATGAACCAGCGAGCATCGCCAATCGACTCGGATGACACCAGTATTCGCTCGGCATTCATCCCGTCGAGGATGTAGCGAAACCCCTTGCCTTCCTCACCGATCAGGTTCTCAGCGGGCACGCGGGCGCCCTCGAAGAACACCTCGGTGGTGTTGTGATTGGTCATCGCCTTGAGCGGCCGGATCTCCAGCCCTTTACCGCGGCACTCACGGATATCCACGAGGAATACCGAAAGCCCTTCGGTTTTCTTTTTCACCTCATCAAGCGGCGTGGTGCGCGCAAGGAGCAGCATCAGGTCGGAATAAAGCGCGCGCGAGGTCCAGACCTTCTGGCCGTGGATCACGTAATGGTCACCATCGCGCACGGCGCGGGTTTTGAGCCGCGTGGTGTCCGAGCCCGTGGTGGGTTCGGTGACGCCAAAGGCCTGCAGACGAAGCTCGCCGCTTGCGATCTTGGGCAGATAGCGTCGCTTCTGTTCCTGCGAGCCGTGGCGAAGCAGCGTGCCCATGATGTACATCTGTGTGTGTGCGGCGGCCGCGCTACAGCCCTCGGCGTGGATTTCCTCGAGAATGATCGAGGCTGCGCGCAGAGGCAGGCCCGCGCCGCCATATTCCTCGGGGATGAGCGCTGCGAGATAGCCCGCGTCGGTCATCGCTTTAACGAACTCCGACGGGTAGGCTTCCTGGGCTTCGAGATCGCGCCAATACTTGCCGGGAAAATCCTGGCAGATGCGGCGCACGCTCTCGCGGATGTCGGGGTAGTCCTCACCCAGCGGAATGCTGACGCCTGTCTGGTCGGCGGCGCTTGCCTGATGTGTGCTCATTGATCGCTCTCCCTGAAATCACTTGCCCTTGAAAACGGGTTTTCGCTTTTCGTTGAAGGCGCGAATGCCTTCATAGCGGTCCTCGGTTTCCACCAGATGGTTATAGGCCTCGACTTCAAACCGGTAGGCGGTCTTGAGTTCCATCTGCAGGCCGAAGTGAATCGATTTCTTCGCCTGACGAACCGATAGCGGTGCGTTGCCGGCAATCGCTCGCGCGGTTTCAAGGGCGGCAGGCATGAGCTCGGCGGGTTCGCAGACGCGATTGACCAGCCCCCACTCGGCTGCCTGTTGCGCGCTGAAAGGCTTGGCGGTGAGAATGATTTCTTTGGCGCGGCGCTCGCCCACTGCGCGGGGCAGGTTCTGTGTGCCGCCACCGCCCGGCATGATGCCGATCGACACTTCGGTGAGCGCAAAACGCGCGGTATTGGCCGCATAGAGAAAATCGCACGCGAGCGCGGTTTCGAGCCCGCCCGCATAGGCATGACCGTTGATGGCTGCGATGATGGGAACGGGCACCTCAACGAGCGTCCAGTAGGCACGCTCGAAGAGTTCGTGCTGCGCCACCCACTGCTGCTTGGTCATGCCGTTCCGTTCTTTCAGATCGCCACCCGCGCAGAAGATTTTGTCGCCCGTGCCGGTGAGAATGGCGCAGCGTACGTCGCCCGAGTCGTCGGTGAGCCTGCGCCACAGATCGAGCATGTCATGGCCCATCTGGGTATTGATGGCGTTGGCAACCTCGGGGCGGTTCAGCTTGATGAGAAGCACATGCGGCTCGACCATTTCGAGCGCGAGGGTGGCGTACGAGGGGAAGTTCATGCGAGGGATCCTTGAGGAATGGGTCAGGCTCGGGATTAAAATCGGCCTGTAGCAGTGTGCGCGTCACTGGCTCTTGCAGTCGGTGAGCGCGCCCCGGCGATTCAGGCGCGTAGCGGGCACGGTTGGCGGCGGGGCTTACCTGTCAGACGTTAAACCGGAAGTGCATGACATCACCATCGCGCACCACATAGTCTTTCCCCTCCAGGCGCATCTTGCCTTTGTCCTTGGCGCCGTTTTCGCCCTTGCAGGCGATGTACTCGTCGTAGGCGATGGTTTCTGCGCGAATGAAGCCGCGCTCGAAGTCGGTATGGATCACCCCGGCGGCCTGCGGGGCGGTGGCGCCTACGCGCACGGTCCAGGCCCGCACCTCTTTTTCACCGGCGGTGAAATAGGTTTGCAGACCCAGGAGCTTGAAGGCCGCGCGGATCACCCGGTTCAGCCCCGGCTCTTCCATGCCGATGTCGGCCAGGAACACCATCTTGTCGTCGTCGGACAGATCAGCGATTTCAGCTTCGATCGCAGCACACACGGGCACGACCACTGAGTTTTCGCTGGCGGCGTGACGCATCACCGCCTCGAGGTGAGGATTGTCGGCAAAGCCGCCCTCCTTCACGTTGGCCACATACATCGTGGGCTTGGCCGTGATCAGGCAGAGGGGCTTTAACACCGCCCGCTCTTCGTCATAGAGGTCGAGCGAGCGCACCGGCTTGGCTTCGTTCAGGACGGCCATGCATTTCTCGAGCGCGGCGACCAGACGCTGCGCCTCCTTGTCGCCGCCGGCACGCGCCACTTTTGTGTAGCGCACCAGCGCCTTGTCGACTGTGGCCAGATCGGCGAGCGCGAGTTCGGTGTTGATGATTTCGATATCGGAGAGCGGATCGATCTTGCCGCTCACGTGGATCACGTTACTGTCTTCGAAGCAACGCACCACATGCACGATCGCGTCAGTCTCCCGAATGTTGGCGAGGAACTGGTTGCCCAGACCTTCACCCTTGGAGGCGCCTGCGACCAGCCCGGCAATGTCAACGAA
>JALREG010000178.1 GCA_023253905.1 Burkholderiaceae bacterium | reverse complement strand
AATCAAACTCCAGGCACATTACGGCGAGCTGCTCGACCAGATCTCGCTCTTTCGCGGGGGCGATCGATTCATGGATACGCCCGACTGGCACGCGCTGGCTCACTCTATGAAGACCGGTGTCAACGCCTCATGAGCCACGCCCAACACACCACGCCAGCACCCGCGGGGCCGCTCGCAGGCGTGCGGGTTCTGGATCTTGGGCGCGTGATCGCCGGGCCCTATGCGGCGCAGATGCTCGCCGATTACGGCGCACAGGTGATCAAGGTAGAACGGCCTGGCTCCGGGGACGACGCCAGGGCCATGAGTACAGGAGCCCTGCTGGACGCAGCCGGCGATAAAATTCCCGGTGAAACGTCAATGGTTCTGCTCGCCAACCGCAACAAGCGATCCCTCACGCTCGCTCTCGACCAGCCTCGCGGGCAGGCCATTCTGAAACAACTGGTCGCGCAATCCGATGTCCTGATCGAGAACTTCATCCCCGGCACGATGGAGCGCTTTGGCCTTGACTACCCAAGTCTGCACAGCGTCAATCCCGCGCTTGTTTACTGCTCGGTGAGTGGCTGGGGACAAACCGGCCCGCGCGCCGTTCTTCCGGGCTTTGACTCGGTCGTGCAGGCTGCATGCGGACTCATGAGCGTGACGGGTCAACGCGACGGTTCTCAAGGCGCTGGCCCAGTGCGCGTCGGCGCCTCAGTGGTCGATGTCGCAACTGGTATGAACGCAGCCTTCGCCATCATGGTTGCGCTCAGACATCGTGACGCCACCGGAGAAGGTCAGCACCTGGATGTTGCGCTGTTTGATACTGGCGTTGCGCTTCAGGCAGATAACGTACAAAAATTCCTTCTGAGCGGTGATCTGATTGGTCGCCACGGCTCCGAAAACTACGGAGGCGCGCCCGCCCGAATCTTCGATACCGCCGATGGTTCAGTGTTCATCATGGCCGGAGTCAGCGCACAGTTCCGGGCGCTCTGCAACATTCTTGATTGTCCGGAACTGACGGCGGATCCAAGGTTCGCCGATGTCGCGTCACGATTCCGGCATCGGGACGCGCTCACCAGCCTGCTACAGCCACGTATTGCCCGCCTTTCATCGGCGCACCTGATCGCTGCGCTCGAAGCCGCAAGCGTACCGTGCTCGCAGGTCAGGAACTATCAGGAGGTTTTTGATGATCCGCACACTCACGCTCGTTCGCTGAGGGTTGCAGCGCCGCACCCGAAATCGGACCGCCTGCAGCTGATCGCGAGCCCGATCAAGTGTTCAGCAACACCGGCCCGGTATCAACGCCCACCGTCGCTAGGGGAACACACCGAGGAAATCCTTTCGCAGACACTGGGTCTTGGTGCAGCGGAAATCGCTGAGCTTCGCGACTCCGGTGTCATCTGAGGGCGGCAGCACCAAGCCTCATTCATTATTAAGGATCTGAAATGTCTGACCGCTACATTCTCTATGAAGTTGCTGAGCGTATCGGCACCATCACACTCAATCGACCCGAGCAGCACAACGCCGTCAACTACGAACTCGCCGAGGCGCTCCACGAGGCGATGTTGCGGGCCGATGCCGACGAGAGCGTGCGAGTGATCGTACTGACCGGCGCTGGCAAATCATTTTGCGTCGGCGCAGATATTTCAGCCATACAGGCTGCGGCCGGAAGCGCTCCACCACAAACCAGAAGTCTTGCTTCGCTCAAATGGCCACTCGACTCGGCGATACGCCACGACTTTCAGGGGACGCACACCTACTTTCCGACGATTGGCAAGCCAATCATCTGCATGATCAATGGCGCGACAGCCGGACTCGGTCTGGTGTACGCGGCATTTTGCGACATTCGATTCTCTGCGGACGATTCGGTTTTCGCGGCAGCGTTTGTCAGACGCGGGCTGGCCGCTGAATGGGGAAGCGCATGGATTCTGCCCAAGCTGATGGGGCATGCCCACGCCACAGAATTTCTCCTCTCAGGCCGAAAGATCAAGGCCCCCGAGGCGCGCGAACTGGGGCTGATCAACCGAAGCATCCCGCGCGAGGACTTGCGGGAAGCCACCTACGCCTATGCGCGGGATATCGCATCGAACTGCGCGCCGATCGCGCTGCGGCTGCAGAAGCGGCAAATCTGGGAGTCTCATTTTCAGACGCTGGGTGAATCCAATATGATGTTCAAGGAATTCACTCAAATCGTTCTGGCAACTGAAGATGTCCGTGAGGCCACGAGCAGTTTCATCGAAAAGCGGACCCCAAACTTCAAAGGTCGCTGACCCCACTCTCGCCGCAGCGCGACCGGCAAGGCGCGCGGCTGCGTCTGGCTCGGATAATCCGCCGCCCAAGATTCGGCGCGCCAAGACCGCCAAGGGCGAACTCAGTCGCGACAATCTTCTTGAAGCAGCTGGCCGAGTTTTCAAACGTCAAGGCTTTACCGCCACCACGGTTCGCGACATCGCAGCCGAAGCCGGCCTGGCGTTGGGCGGTATCTACCGTCATTTTTCCTCAAAAGACGAGTTCGTCGCCTGCGTGCTTTGCGACGGTGTCACCCAGATCGACAGTGCGGTTCGGCGTGCCGTCGCAAACCTTGGGACCCAGGTCACGGTCCAGCAGGAAATCAGGGCCGGAATTCGTGCTCAGATTCTCGCGATGCGTCAGCACGGCGATTCCTTCGACAAGGCCATACGCTATCAGCGCGTGAGTAAGTCACCGCCCGAAGTATGGAAAGACTATCGTGCAGCGGTCGACCGCTACCGTCTATTTTGGAAAGATCTCATCGAATCTGGCCAGCGCCGCGGAGAGATCCGCGCTGATGCGCCGAGCACCCTTTTGGCGTTTTATCTGCTGGGCGCCGCCACCTGGGTGCAACAGTGGCATAGCCCGTCCAAGCGCTCGGTTGACCAGATTGCGGATGACTTTTCTGCCTGGTTTATTCAGGGAGCGGCGGCCTGATCGGCTTGCCTGGCGATTCGCGCGAACGGTCACAACCCCGATGTCTGTACAAACGTACTCGCCTGCACCGCCAGTCGCGCGATATGCCGCACCACCGGCTGCTCCTGATCGCGATCGTGTGCAATCACAAAATCAAGCTGCTGTGCAGGCATGTCGGGCGAGAGGCGTACCAGCTGCCGACGTTTGAGAGCGTCGGCCACCATGTTCTCGGGCAGCATTGAGATGCCACCACCCGCCATCACAATGCTCACCATGGTCTGCAGGCTGTTACAGGTGTTGATGCTTACCTGAGGCAGTCCAAGCGCCTTCAGCGTTTCAACCGCCATGGGATACATGTGCGAGGGCCGCGCGAGGCACCAGATCGGGTGAGACGACAGCACCTCGCGCAGCTCGTGCCCCTCGCGCTTCATGGCTCTGCGAACGGCGGGTGAGGTGACCCATAGCATGTCCAGGCTACCCAGCGGCGTGCTCACCAGGCGGTCGCTGTTCAGCCGTGCCGCCATGATGGCCAGATCGAGCTGGCCGAGCTCAAGCTTCTGGCGCATGTTGATGGTGAGATCGACCTCGATCTGATAGGTGACGCGGGGCATGCGCTCGTGAAGCTGAGCCATCAGGTCGCCGAACCAGGCCACCGCCACCATTTCGCCTACCCCGATCCGCAGGATGCCGGTGATTGCGCCGGGATTGTCGAGTGAGGTCACCACCTCCTCGATGCGCGCGATGAGCGGCTGCGCCCGTTCGACCAGTTCACGTCCCTGAATGGTGAGTTCCATCCGCCGGCCGCGCCGCTGAAAGAGTTTGACCTTCAGGGACTCTTCGAGCTCGCGGACGCGGCCCGAGATAGCGGGTTGCGTGGCGTTCAGGCGCTCGGCCGCTGCGGTGAACGAACCCAGCCGCGCGATCCAGCAAAGCGTTTCCAGATTGGTCAGGCTGACACGTCGCATGTCTTTAATATTAAATAAAGTTATAAGAAAGCATAAATAAATATCAGTAGAAATTATGCATAAGCCACTTTAATCTGCGACTCGCCCTGGGTCGTGTGCCATTTCGTCGAATGATGCAGGCGCTGTCGCTCGTCGACTCGGCCGCGCATCCTGCGCGCAGGAGGATTATTGTCATGCATGTAAAAACTCACCCCCGACAGCGCACGGTGGCGCCGCGGCGCCGAATTCTCCCTCGCCTTGTCGCAGCCCTCATTGCCACCACCGCTGGTCTGATTTCGGGAACTTCGGCACAAGCCGCCTTCCCTGATCGGCCAGTCAAGATCGTGGTCGGCTTTGCCCCCGGCGGGTCAGACATTTCAGCGCGCATCATCGCTCAAAAGCTGTCTGAGCTGTGGGGCCAGAGCGTGGTGATCGAAAACCGCCCGGGTGCGGCGGGAAATATCGGCGCTGATGTGGTCGCCCGAGCGCCCGCCGACGGCTATACCCTCCTGCTCTGCGTCAACTCCTACACCATCAATACCACCGCTTATCGCAACCTGAGCTGGAGCCTGCTTCGTGACTTCGCGCCAGTCGGCCGCTTTGCGGTCTCTCCACTCGTGGTGGTGGTGAACCAGAACCTTCCGGTGAAGTCAGTTCGAGAGCTTATCGATTACGCCCGTGCCAATCCCGGCAAGCTCAACTACGGATCGGCGGGCAGCGGCACCGCGCCCCATCTGGCCGGCGAACTCTTTGCCATGAACGCCGGGCTGTCGATGACGCATGTTGCCTACAAAGGCTCGGGGCCGTCGGTGACCGCACTGGTCGCCAACGAGGTGCAACTTTCGTTTGGTGCGCTCTCGGCGTTTGATGCCTTCATCAAGGATGGAAGACTGCGAGCCCTGGCGGTGACGACCGCCGAGCGGAGCCCGCAGATGCCGCAGCTCCCCACAGTCATTGAGGGTGGCATGCCGGGTTTTGATGCCGACATCTGGTATGGCTTGCTCCTGCCAGCCCGAACTCCCGCCGATATCGTCAAGAAAGTGGGGGACGACCTCGGTCGCGTCATGGCCGACCCCGATACGCAGACCAGGCTTCGTCAGCGCGGTCTCGAACCCGCTTATCTGGACTCGCGCCAGATGGGCGAGCTGATGACGCGTGACGTGGCGCGCTGGAAGACAGTCGCCGAACGTATCAAGCTGGCCCTGGACTGATGCGCGCGCCCTTTAGCCGAACGCTTATCGACCTGATCTGCGAGCAGGCGGAGCGTCACCCGCAGCAACCTGCGGTGATCGATGAGCGGGGTTCATGGACTTACCCCCAGCTGCGCGACCGTTGCCTCGCGCTCGCGTCTGCGCTTCAGGCCTCGGGTATCCGCCGCGGCGATCAGGTGGGGCTCCTGGTCAATAACCGCGTTGAATGGGTTGAGATTTGCGTGGCGGTCTCAGCGATCGGCGCAGTGGCTGCCCCGTTTTCGACCTGGTCCACGCCGCGCGAACTTGACTTCCTGCTTCGTGATTCCGCAGCCCGTATCCTGATTACGCTGGACCGCTTTGGCGAGCGCGCCTACGCCGATGAATTCGCCACCCTGCTCACAGACTCTGCCCGTCGCCCGCCCGCGCTCGAGCGGTTGGTGGTGGTGGGCGATACCTGTCCGGCGGGCGGCGAGCCTTACGACACCTGGATCGAACGCGCGCCGCCGTTTGAACTGCCGCCTCCAGGCGAACGCGCCCGCCCCGATGACACGGCCTTCATTCTCTACACCTCGGGCTCCACCGCGAACCCCAAGGCAGTGCCGAACATTCATGGTGCGGTGATTGAAAACGGCTTTCACATCGGCGAACGGCAGGGACTCTCCCCTGCCGACCGCGTGATGCTGCCCGTACCACTCTTCTGGTCGTATGGGGCGGCCAACGCCATGTGCGCCACCTTCTCGCATGGAGCCACGCTCGTGCTGCAGGGGCGCTTCGAACCCGGGCCTGCACTCGATCTGCTCGAGCGTCATCGGTGCACCTCGGTCTATACCCTGCCGGCGATCACCCACGCGCTCATCAGTCACCCCGAGTTTGCGCCGAGGCGTACCCGAAGTCTGCGCACCGCGATGACCATCGGCACGCCGCAGGATGTCGCCACCGTCGCGCAGGTGCTTGGGGCGCGCGAGGTATGCAATGTCTATGGGCAGACCGAGTCGTATGGCAACTGCTGCGTCACCTGGCATCACTGGCCGCTCGAGCGCCGCATGGCGGTACAGGGTCCGCCGCTGCCCGGGGTCAGGCTTCGCATCATCGACCCGGACAGCGGCCGTCCGCTTCCGGCAGGCGAAGTGGGCGCGATCGAGGTGAGTGGCTATCTCACACCGGGCTATATCGGCGAAAGCGCGACGCAGAACGCCGACGCTTTTACCGCGGATGGCTATTTCAGAACGGGCGACCTGGGTTCGCTTACTCCCGAAGGTGATCTCATCTTCAAGGCCCGTACCTCCGAAATGATCAAGCGTGCCGGCATCAATGTGGCGCCCGCTGATATCGAGGATGTTCTGCGCCAGCACCCCTCAGTCGCCGCTGCGGGCGTGACCAGCGCGCCTGACGCGTTGAAGGGCGAGATCATCGTCGCCTACATCGTGCGCGCGCGCGATTTGCAGGCGAGCGAGCAGTCGCTGCGCAGCCACTGCCGTGCGCTCGCTGCCGTCTACAAAACACCTGATCGCTTCGAATTCATTGAAGCGCTCCCCGTCACCAACACCGGCAAGCTGCTCCGCCGGGAACTCAAACAGATGGCCGCACGCCTGGCGGCA
>JALREG010000126.1 GCA_023253905.1 Burkholderiaceae bacterium | reverse complement strand
AGTCGGGTACCTCGATCGCTGGATGGAGCGATTCGACCGCCGCCATCACCTCCGAAACGGTATAAGGCTGATCACGAGTCGGGAGTGGGTGGGCCATCCGAAACGCGAATTCAAGCTCGGCCACCTTCATCAGGCTGGCCGAGATCGGTACCGGTACGCCTTCGGGGATGACCTGCGTGTCGTGCAGCATGCCGGCGAGCGGACCGTCCACCCCAATATGCGCTTGCCCGGCGCTGCTGGTGGCGGCAATCTTCCAGCCAAACAGGCGGCGCCCGGACAGCGAGAGCATGGCGCGTTGAATCGCATAGGCCTCGGCGCGCGAGCCCGGGCGGCAGTGCTCGGGCAATTGCGGCAGCGTACTGCGTGATTGCCAGCAGTTGAACAGCAGCGCTGCGGCTTCATGGGTTGCGGGGTCATCGAGCATGGCGCACATCCTGTTGGGTATCGACATCGTGTTGGGTGAGGGCGAGTAGCGAACCGGCAAGGAGCGTCACCACGGAGAGAGCGAGTCCTGGCGTGAGCGATCCCCAGCGATCAGCCAGCCAACCCGTGAGGACCGGGCCCGCCACCTGGCCTGCGGCGAACACAATCGTGAAGCCTGCCATGGCATGCCCCCAGTCGCGCATCGGGATGCCCTTTTTCACCAGGCTCTGAATGGCCGAAGGAATGGAAAACATGGCTGCGCCAAACAATGCCGCCGACAGCATCATGACGGGTGCGGCAGCATGCAGCAGGGGCAGCACGGCGCCGCAGGCAAGCGTGGCCATGGCGGCAGCCAGCGGGCGTCCGCCCGCCCAACGCTCGACGGGGCCCCGCCAGATTGCCGGCGCGAGCAGTGTGGTGGCACCCAGCATTATCCAGGCGGTGATCACGGTGAAGGTCTGTGCGCCGTGCTCGCGCATCCAGGCAATCACGAAAGTCATGTAGCCGATGTAGCCCAGACCAAAGCAGAGATAGGTGATGAGTGCCCGGCGGAGCGGGGCGATTGATGAGTGAGGCGAGGAGGGGGTTCGGGCCTCGCCGTTCTGTGTCGGCGCCCGCGACGCGCCTGTGCCCGCGCCTGATCCGGGCTCAATGATCTGAAGCGCCGCCCATACCGAAGCCACCGTCATGACGAATGAAGTGACGCCCATTGCCTGCCAGGCGAGCGGCCAGGCGGTTGCCCCGTAAGCATCGAGAAGTAGCGGAATCGCTGCACCACAGAGCATCAGCCCGATGCCGCCACCTGCGAAGTAGATGGCGATCGTGGTGGTGGCGAGGGCGGGCCGCGACGGCATTACGTTTCCCGATAACGTTCCGCCGCAAATGAAAACGGCGGCTCCGCCTACGCCACCCAGGAGTCGCATCAGGCTCAGCATTGCTGGCTCGCGCGACAAGCCGGTGGCGAATACGGCAAACGAAGTCAGCACCATGCCAGCGATGAAGAGCGTACGGTTACCCGCGCGCACCACCCAGACGCGGGTCAGCAATGCGCCAATCAGGTAGCCGGCCGCGTTGGCGGTGTTGAGCCATCCCGCCTCGGCATAGTTGAGAAGCAGATCATCGCGCATGGCTGGCAGCACCAGCGCATAGGCGAAGCGTGCAAACGAATTCGAGACGGCCGGTCCGAACGAGAGCAGGAACGCCAGCACCCAGCCCGCGATCAGAGACGGGTCGCGGGGGGGTGCGCTCATGCTGTCTTACCGGGCTGCGACGACAGCCTTCGCGGCGAGCACCGGAATAAGGTGAGCGCGGTACTCGGCCGATGCATGAAGGTCGGCATTGAGATCGGACGCGCTCACCTTGACGCCGCGTGCGGCCGCTGCGGACCAACTGGCCGAAAGCGCCTGTTCGAGCGCAGGCACCCGAAAGGCACACGCTGCCGAGCCGGTGACGGCCACGCGAACGCCATCGGCGAATCGCGCGACGAACACGCCAACCAGCGCGTAGTGCGAGGCCGGTTGCCGAAACTTGATGTAGGCCGCTGCGAGCGGCTGCGCAAACCGAACTGACTCAATGATTTCTTCGGGCTCGAGTGCCGTCTGGTAGATGCCAGTGAAGAACTCATCGGCTTGGATGCTGCGGCGGTCGGTACGGATGGAAGCCTTCAGCGCGAGCACTGCTGCCGGGTAACAGGCAGCGGGGTCGTTGTTGGCAAGGCTTCCGCCCAGGGTGCCGCGGGCGCGGACCTGCTGATCGCCGATGCCGTCCGCCAGATCCGCGAGCGAGGGGATGCTCGCGCGCACCAGTTCGGAGCGAGCAACCTCGGCGTGAGCGGTCATGGCACCGATGGTGATGGCATCGGGCTGCCGGGTGATGCCCCGCAGGGCCGCAACGCCGGACAGATCGATGAGATCGGAGGGGGCAGCCAACCCAAGCTTGATCGCTGGAAGCAGAGATTGCCCGCCGGCGATCAGGCGTCCGTCGGCGGACCGGCCCAGGGTCGCGATGGCATCGGCGGTGGAAGCAGGGCGGTGGAAATCGAAAGCATTCATTTCGGTGTTCCGTCTGGAAGTCGCAGGCGAAGATCGGACATGGCGTGATGGGACGGTCAGGCCGACCGGCCCTGTAACGCGCGCCAGACGCGCTCGCTGGTGAGCGGCATCTGGATGGCGGTGGCGCGGTCGCCCAGGCCGTTGCGCGCAAGCGCGTCGACCACTGCATTCACGACCGCCGGCGTGGCGCCGATGGTGCCCAGTTCCCCCACGCCCTTGACGCCCAGCGGATTGGCCTTGCAGGGTACTGACTGGTCGAGTCGGGTTTCGAAGCGCTTGACGATACCGGCACGGGGCATTGCATAGTCGAGGAAGCTTGCAGTCACGAGCTGAGCCTGGTCGTCATAGACCAATTGCTCGCAGAGCGCCTGTCCGATGCCTTGGACGGCGCCGCCATCGACCTGGCCCAACACGATCATCGGGTTGACCACGCGCCCCACGTCGTTCACGGACGAATAGCGATCGATGATCACTTCACCGGTGTCTGGGTCGACTTCCACTTCGCACACATGGCAGCCATTGGGCCAGCTCGGTCCGTCGACCTTGGTGACCGACTCAAGAAAAATGCTGCCCGAGGCTTCGCGCGCCGCGACATCAAACAGGCTGATCTGCAGGTCGGTGCCCGCCACCTGGAAACGTCCGGCTTCGTATTCGAGATCCGCGGCGGGCGCCTCAAGTGCATCAGCAGCCTTTTGCCTCGCGATGTCCAGCACCTTGACAGCAGCCGCCTGGAGCGCCGACCCGGCGGTAAAGAGCGAACGCGAACCAGCGCTGCCAAATCCCTCGCCGCGATCAGTGTCACCTTGAATGATCCGGATGCGCTCGAGCGGAACGCCGAATGAATCGACCGCGAGCTGCGCATAGGTGGTGGCGATCCCCTGACCCATGGCCTGCGTCGCGGTGAAGATCTCGATGAAGCCATCGGCGGTGACGTTGACCGTGACCCGGTCGTCAAGCACATTGCCCCCGGTCCATTCGAGGAAGGTGGCGATGCCGCGGCCGCGCAGACGACCCTGTTCGCGGCTCGCTTTTGCGCGCGCCTCGAAACCGTTCCAGTCGGCCAGCTCAACGCCCTGCGCCATGATGCTCGGGAAGTTGCCCGTGTCGTAGACCTGACCCATCGCGTTTTTATAGGGCATTTGTTCGGGGCGGACCATGTTCCGGCGGCGCAGTTCGATCGGATCAATGCCGGTTTTAAGCGCGGCTGCGCTCATGAGGCGCTCGATCACATAGACTGCCTCGGGACGGCCGGCACCCCGGTATGCGCCGAGTGGCGTGGTGTTGGTGAGCACAGCCTGGATGTGCAGGTCGATGGTGCCGATGTCGTAGATGCTGGTGGTGATCCAGGGACCGATCAGGAGCGGGATGGCGCAACCCGTTGGGGCCGGATGCGCACCGATGTTCGCCTGGGTACGCACACGGAGCGCGAGTACGCGGCCGTCGGCGTTCAGCGCCAGATCGGCCTGGCTGCGGAGCCCCCGACCGTGTACTGCAGTGAGGAACTCTTCGCTTCGCTCGGCAATCCATTTGACGCTGGCACGCATCTGGCGCGCGACGAAGGCAACGGCGACGTCTTCGGGATAGGCGCCGGTCTTCATGCCGAAGCCACCCCCCACGTCGCCCACCAGCACGCGCACCTGATCCTTGGTGAGCCCCAGCTGGTCGGCGATCGTATTGCGTGCGCCAGAGGGCATCTGCGAGCTCATTCGCAGCGTGGTGCGGCCGTCGGCTGCGTCAAAGCTTGCGAGCACCGAGCGCGGCTCAATCGAGGCCGGCGCCAGCCGCTGGTTATCGAGATCGAGCGACACCACGTGGGCGGCCGCGGCGAAGGCCTGGTCGGCTGCCTCGCGGTTACCGTAACGGGTTTCAGCCACCACATTACCCGGGGCGCCGGACCAGACCTGCGGCGCATCCTGGGCGAGCGCGGCGACGACGTTGCCAACTGCTGGCAGCTCACGGTAATCGACCATGACAGCATCGCGGCCCGCATGCGCGGCATCGGGCGAGGTGGCAATCACGACCGCAACGGCTTCGCCTACGAAGCGAACGACCTCGGGCGCGATCGCGTGCCGGTCGGGCGGGGGCGGCGGTGTACCGTCGGGCCGCTTGAAAATCGGGGGCGGGCCGGCGAAGGGCTTGACCCCGGCAGCGACTAGATCCTTGCCGGTGAATGCGGCGACCACGCCCGGCGTGGCCAGTGCCGCCGACAGGTCGATGGATTCGATCTGGGCGTGGGCCATGGGAGAGCGGACAAACACCAGGTGGAGCAGGCCCGCTGGTGCGAAATCATCAACATACCGGCCGCGGCCGGTGATCAGTGCGGGATCTTCGATCCGGCGCACGGAATGTCCGCTGCCGAAGCGGCCAAAGTCGTTGTCGGCGGTCACGTGAGTGTCCTTGTGACAGGTGGATGCGGGAGGCGAAGTGGCTGTGCGCCCGGCGAAACCGGGTTAGCGGCCGGCGCCGGAAGTGGCGGCCTGTCGGACCGCCTGGACGATGTTGGCGTAGCCCGTGCAGCGGCACAAGTTACCCTCAAGCGCTTTCTCGATCGCTGCCTCGTCCGGCTGCGGATTGGAGGCGAGGAGACTCGCGCTTGCCATGATCATGCCGGGCGTACAGAAGCCGCACTGCAGGCCGTGGCAATCCATGAAGGCCTGCTGCAGCGGATGCAGCGTGCCATCGGCGGCGGCCATGCCCTCAATGGTCTTGATTGTGGCGCCTTGCGCCTGAACGGCGAGCATGGTGCAACTCTTGATCGCCTGGCCGTCAAGCAGGACGGTGCAGGCGCCACATTGGCTGGTATCGCAGCCAACATGCGTGCCGGTGAGTCCGAGATCAACCCGGAGAAAATCGACCAGCAGTCGGCGCGGCTCAACTTCGCGCTCGACCTGCTGACCGTTGACGGTCAGGCGAACAGTGGGCATGGGGGTACGCTCCAAAGAAACAGCCGCGATGTTAGCGCGGAACCCTGTTGCTGGCATGCTGGCATCATAGGCGTCCGGCCGGCCGTCTCGGCGTCAACGCAATAAACCCCTCGATGCTCGAGCATTTTCGACTCTCTCATGTGGTGGCGGGATTCGTGTCGGTCCTGGTGGGTTATGCCAGTTCCGCGGTCATCGTTCTGCAGGCAGCCGCCGCGGCCGGTGCGACTGAGGCGCAGCAGGTCTCCTTTCTCTGGGTGCTCGGGGTGGGAATGGGTGCGGCCACCATCGCGCTGTCCCTTCGGTACCGGGCGCCGGTGCTTGCCGCCTGGTCAACGTCCGGCGCCGCGCTCCTGGTAACCGCGCTGGCCGGGGCCACGCTGGGGGAGGCCGTTGGCGCCTTTCTGTTTTCGTCGGCGCTGCTCGTCCTGGTCGGGTTGCTCGGCTGGACGGATGTCATCTTGCGTTATGTGCCGCGGTCGGTGGCGGCCGCGATGCTGGCCGGGGTGCTGCTCCGTTTCTGCACCGGCATGTTTGCGCTTCCGGGCGCAGGCCTGCTGCTGGCGCTCGCCATGGTGGCGGTGTATCTGATCGCCAAGCATCGGATGCCGAACTATGCGGTGCTTGCAAGTGTTGGTGTGGGGGTGGTCGGCACCATGGCG
>JALREG010000118.1 GCA_023253905.1 Burkholderiaceae bacterium | reverse complement strand
CAGCACGGTGGGGTCGGCCTCGTGGGCGCGCAGTTTTGCGGGCAGCAGCCGCTCGAATTTGAGCAGGCGGCAGAAGGGGCGCGCGATTTCGATGCGCTCAACCACGCTCACTGGCTGGTCATCGACCAGAGTTTCATCGATGTCGAACCCGGGCTTTTCGTATTCTTTGCCGAGCCGGTGCAGCAGTTCCAGACCGGCAGAAACCCGGTTGGCAAACGGCGTGTAGGCAAGCGGGCTATACGGATTGACGTAGAGCTGGCTGACCGAATCAGCCCAGCTGGAAAGCGGCTTCAAAACCGCACGCTGGGCTTCACGGAGGTGGTAGAGCATTCGTCTCTCCCGCTTCGAAACTGATCGATTCTGCCCGAATTTGTGCGACGCGTCAGACGCGACAGCTGCCAGGGCTACCGGCGGACCGTCTGAGGTTTTCAGCGAGCCACGCGGCGCTTTGCTTTTCCTGCAGAGAATTTTGCGTAAGACGCTGATTCAATGCAGCAAAATCAACCTGATCAAGCGGCTGGTCTTGGTTGAAGCAGGAGAACACATAGGTGACACGACCGGTTTTCGGATCGCGGTGTGGTTGCAGGCATTGCGCGCACACTTCTTTCATCATGCACTGCATCGGCGAGTTGATCGATCCGAAAGCAAGATGGTGGGCGGGCAGCACATCGGCGAGCGCATCATGGCGCGCACGCGCCACCGCAGCCATCATGCGGTCAGAGCCGATGGCAATCAGGCGATCGGTATCGTGCAGGCGCGGCGAATCGGAAGCCGGGTCGAGCGCCCCGCTCGACCACGCTTTCATCGCCTCGACGATATTGCCTACGAAGCTGCGGTCCTGCGAACGAGTGGGGCTAAAGCCTGGCGCTTCGTCGCTGCACCACACCACGACATCGGCAGCCGCTTCAATTTCAGCCACCTTGTAGCGATCGATGAGCTTCTTGTAGCCCGCGAAATAAAGCACCTTCGAGCCTCGTGCCCGGAAGGCCGCACCGATTGAAAACAGCACGGCATTACCGAGCCCACCGCCCACCAGCGTCACGGTTTCGCCGCCTTCGATCTCGGTGGGGGCGCCGGTTGGGCCCATGAGAACGACCGGTTCACCGGGCTGTAGCAGCGCGCAAAGATTGGAGGACCCGCCCATTTCAAGCACGATGGTGGAGACCAGTCCACGTTCACGGTCAACCCAGGCGCCGGTGAGGGCAAGACCCTCCATCACCAGTCGGGTGCGGCGGCCATTGATATCGACCTCAGGGGCCAGCGCCTCGAAATTCTGCAGACGATAAAACTGTCCGGGTTCGAACCGACGGGCGGCAAGTGGCGCGTGCACCACCACCTCGATGATGGTGGGTGTGAGCCGCACCACGCGCTCAACGCGCGCCCGAAGGAGCCCGTTGATGTGGGTGGCAAACGCCTGCGGCGACCGGTCGGAGGCGGGCGCGCGCCCGGCGAGTACGCGCGAGACCACCGGGTACCCCTGTCGCGCCGAGCCCATTGCCTTCACCACGTTACCGAAGTAGCTGGGGTGCAGATCACCGAAGAACGAGACCATGCGGCCGTCTTCGGCGCGCGCGAGCAGCACCCGCGCTTCGCTGGGCTTGCTCGAGGCGAACTCGGGCTTGACGGGTTCACCCCGCTCGTCAATCGCCTGAAAATATTTGCCGTCGAGATGGAAATGCGTGGCGTCTTCGCGCGCGAGCACCGTGTTGGGCTGCGTTCCCGCCGCCACGAAAATAGTGCGGGCCGGCCAGGTGACGGTGGCGTCATGGCCGGTTGCATCCGACCAGCGCCCGTCCTCAGAGCGGATCTGGCGTGAGAGCGTGATGGCGCGCGCCGCGCCCTGATCATCAATATCGATCGCTCGCGGATCGACGCACTCGGCAAAGCGGATGCCTTCCTCGAGCGCCTTTTCGACCTCTTCGTGATTGAGCGTGTAGGAGGGGCTGTCGACCATGCGCTTGCGGTAGGCAAGCGTGACGCCGCCCCACTGCTGAAGGAGTTCGACAATGCGCGCTGCACGACCTTCGGCCTGGGCGGCTTCGCGTTCGGCGCGGATCGCGCGCGCGTGGAGAAGAAACTCGTCAGCGAGTTCGCGCTCTGACGGGCTCCATCCCGCGCGCACCGTCGCTTCATCGGCGAGCGCCACCAGCGCCTCATGGCGGGCGAGGAACTTCTCGACCTGCACGGTGTAGTAGGCGAGCGATTCGGTGGCGGTATCCACCGCGGTGAGGCCGCCGCCGATCACCACCACAGGCAGACGGATCTGCATATTGGCAAGCGAATCGGCCTTGGCGGCGCCAGTGAGCTGCAGCGCCATCAGGAAATCGCTCGCCGTACGAACGCCGCGCGCAAGACCATTGGGGATGTCGAGTACCGTGGGCTTGCCCGCGCCCATGGCGAGCGCCACGTGATCAAAGCCCAGCTGCCAGGCATCATCGAGCGTGAGCGTTCCGCCGAAGCGTACGCCGCCCACCAGGGTGAACTGTTCACGACGTTCGAGAAGCAGTCGGATGACCTTGAGGAAGTTTTTATTCCAGCGCACGGTGATGCCGTATTCGGCCACCCCGCCAAAGCCCGCCATCAGTCGGTCATCGAGCGATTCCCAGAGGGTTTCCACATGCTCGATCGCTTCAAACGGCACGCGTTCGCCGGGCGAGCCGCCCTCATGTCGCACACCGGCGATTTCGGGCGGTAGCGGCTCGATCTTGAGCCCGTCGATGCCCACCACAGTGTGACCATCATTCATGAGGTGATGGGCAAGCGTGAAGCCGGCGGGCCCCATCCCGGCGACCAGCACCTTGTGGCCGGTGGCAGCGCGCGGCACGGGGCGCGCGAGGTTGAGCGGGTTCCAGCGCGTGAGGAGCGAATAAATCTCGAAGCCCCAGCGGAGCTCGAGCACATCTTTGAGTGAGCGGGTTTCTGCCTGCGGAATATCGACGGGCGTCTGTTTCTGGTAGATGCACGCCTTCATGCAGTCGTTACAGATCCGATGACCGGTTGCCGCAGCCATGGGGTTGTCGATCGTGATCATGGCGAGCGCGCCGATCGAGTGACCCTGGGTCTTCAGAATCTGGAACTCGGAGATGCGCTCTTCGAGCGGGCAGCCGGCGAGCTTCACACCGAACACAGTGCGCTTGTAAACGATGCTGCCGTCGGCGGCGGGCTTGTCGCGCAGGCCGCGCGAGCAGGAGTCTTTCCCCTGATTGTGGCAACCGATGCAGTAGTTGGCCTGATCAAGGGCACCCCGCAGGTCGGTGCCCTCATCGGTGAGCTGGAAGCCCTGCCGACGTCGAATATGGGCTGGATCAATGGTGTGAACGGTGACTGCCTGCTCGGTGGTCGAGTGGGCATGGGCAAGCAGCGCCCAAGGGTCGACTTTGCCGGGCTGACGAAACAGGATGCCCGCAGCGTGGCGCGCGCGGCCCTCATCGGTGAGCGTAGCCCACGCACTGAATCGCAGCGCAAGGTCAAGATCGGCGGCGTTGGCTTCGCCCTGGTCCTGCCAGGCGAGCACGGCGTTGGCGAAGGCGAGCTCGTCGAAGGCCGGCAGGCCAAGCCGTGAGGCAAGCTCGGCTTCGGCAGCCAGCCCGTCAAAGCCCGCCAGATCCTCGATACTCACCTTCAGCATCGCCTGGCGCTTGACGAATTTCCATTTGACTTTGTAGAGCGGCTCGAGCGCTACATGACGCGTGCGCAGATCGGCGAGCTGTTCGCTGACACCGAACAGTTCGCCGATGAAGGCATCGAGTGGCGGAGCGAGTTCGAGAAGGAGCGCCGCCTCGTCTTTAGGAGCGAGCGGGGTGCCCGCTGCGACCTGCTCGCGTGCCGCCTGCAGTCGGTGGGCGAGATCGGGGTGGCGGCTCCGAAGCTCGGCCGCGAACTGCGCGTCGATACGGTTCAGGCCGTCAGTGTGGTAGAGGTCCTCGAAGCGCAGATTCCAGGCGAGCTGAACAGTCATCGGAGGACTTCAGCCGCGGTCAAGCTGATCAAACTTCACCTTGACCTCGCGCCACGCTTCGGCGTCAGCCAACGCTTCCTTGGTGCGTGTGATGCTGGGCCAGCCGCTCGCAAGCTCTGCGTTGAGCGCAATGAAATGCTGCTGATCGGCCGGCACGTCTTCCTCGGCGCGGATGGCCTCGACCGGGCACTCGGGGATGCAGACCGCGCAATCGATGCACTCGTCGGGGTCGATCACCAGCATGTTGGGGCCTTCGCGAAAGCAGTCGACCGGGCAGACATCAACGCAGTCGGTGAATTTGCAGCGAATGCAGGATTCGGTCACCACATGGGTCATGACGGCAATTCCTGAGAGGAGGAGGGTTGTTAAGCAGACGAACCCCGCCGGTCAGCGAACGCTGGCCGGGGAGTCTGATCCGATTGACGGCGATTTTACCGTGCGATACCTTCGGCGCCAAACTAATGAAGTCGCGGCTTCATAAAGCGTCCGATGCGGCGCTGCGGAAACTGCGCTCATACCCGGAGACCCGTCATGACGGCCCATGCGTCGATTCAACCGCCGCGCGCTCCTGTTCATATTGAGGAGGCGCTGGAACTGCTATCGCAACCCGGCTGGCTGCCGCTTGCCGGCGGAACCGATGTGTTCCCGGCGCATGTCGGCCGGCCCATCGCACAGCCGCTTCTCGACCTCAGCCGAATCGATGGGCTGCGTGGCCAGGGGCGGGTGACCGATGCGGCAGGCCGGGCCTGGTGGCGGATTGGCGCACTCGAGACCTGGTCCGCGGTGCGCGATGAGCCGCTGCCACCTGGGTTCGAGGCGCTGGTTCAGGCCGCGCTCGAGGTGGGCGGCCGGCAGATCCAGAACCAGGGCACGCTGGGGGGCAACCTCTGCAACGCTTCGCCAGCCGCCGACGGCGTGCCGGTATTGCTCGCGCTCGATGCCGAGGTGGAACTCCGGAGCCGGGCGGGCAGCCGACGTCTGCCGCTTGAAGCGTTCGTGCTCGGTAACCGTCGCACTGCGCTCGCGCCCGGGGAACTGCTGGTGGCGATCGACCTGCCTTTGGGCAGCCCGCGTGCGCGCTCTCAGTTCCTCAAGCTCGGACACCGCCGTTATCTGGTGATCTCGATTGCCATGGTGGCGGTCTCGGTCGATATCGATGCGCAGGATCGTCTCGCGCGTTGCACGATCGCGGTGGGGGCGTGTTCGGCTGCTGCAAGGCGCCTGCCGCGGCTTGAAGAACGACTGCTCGGTCTGCCGCCCTCGCAGGCCGCGGCGGCGGCGGCGAGCGCGCTCGCTTCGGGCGAAGCGGCTGCGCTGCTTGCGCCTTTGTCGCCGATTGACGACGTGCGGGGCACCGCGGGCTATCGGCGGGAGGCCGTTCGCGAGCTGATCGGCCGAGCCATTGCCATGGCCTGCGCGACGCCGGACGGAGCCGCCTGAGCGGCGAGGAGTACCCATGAACAAGCCTTCAGACATGTCCTTCGATCATCCCGCACAGTCGCTTGCGCTCACGGTCAACGGGCAAGCCGTCTCGATCCCGTTGGCGCGCGCCGCGCAGCGCCTCACCGACCTGCTGCGCGATGACTGTGGCCTCACTGGCACCAAAGTAGGGTGCAGCGCGGGCGACTGTGGGGCCTGCACGGTGCTGCTCGACGGCGAGCAGGTCTGTGCCTGCCTGGTGGCAGGCTCACAGTGCGCGGGTCGACGGGTGGAAACGGTGGAGTCGCTCGCGCCGGACGGCGGGCCGCTGTCGGCGCTACAGCAGGCGTTTGTCGATCATGGCGCCGCGCAGTGCGGCATCTGCACGCCCGGCATGCTGATGGCGGCTGCCGAGACGCTGCGTCGCCACCCCCAGCCCACTGAGCAGCAGGTGCTTGATGGCCTGGGCGGCGTGCTGTGCCGCTGCACGGGCTATCGCAAGATTGTTGAAGCCGTGATGGCTGTCGGTGCGGCCCATGCGCGCACCGCCGCGAGTGGGTCCGTCGACGGGACCGCGCCTGTGGCCACCGCTGGCCTGGCGATTTCTCTGGTCGCGGCGGGTCATGCGGTGGGTGCACGGGTCGAGCGTTTTGATGCGCGCGCCAAGGTGACCGGCGCTGAGCGTTTCGGTGCGGATCAGGCGCCGGTCGATGCGCTGTGGTTGCGAACAATACGCTCGCCGCATCCGCGGGCGCGGTTTGCCATTGGCGATCTTGCTGCCTGGATGGCCGCGCAGCCCGGTTTGGCGGGCGTGGTGACGAGTGCCGACATTCCAAATAATCGCTTTGCCATCTTTCCTGACCTGCGCGATCAGCCGGCGTTGGCCGAGGGCGAAGTGCGTTTTGCCGGCGAGGCAATCGCGGTCGTGGCGGGCACGCAGGCGGCGATCGATGCGCTCGACGAGGCGTCGTTTCCAGTGGCGTGGGAGGTGCTGCCTCCGGTCTCGGGGATCGCGGCTGGCGTGGCGCCCGGGGCACCGTCCGTGCAGGCGCGCTGGCCCGACAACATTCTTTGCCGGGGCCGGGTGGTCTCGGGTGATGTGGCGGCCGCGGCGTCGGGTGCGGCCGAACAGTTGTCACTTGCCATGCGCACCCAGCATGTGGAGCACGCCTACATCGAACCTGAGGCGGGCTGGGCGCGTTGGGAGATCGAACCGGATGGGCCGCGCGTGACGATCTTTGCCTGCACGCAGACGCCCTACATGGATCGCGATGAGATCGCGTGGATGTTTGAAGTGGCGCCCGAGCGCGTACGAATCATTCCGTCTGCGGTGGGCGGTGGCTTTGGCGGCAAGCTCGACCTGTCGGTGCAGCCGCTTCTGGTGGCGGCAGCACGGCGACTGGGGCGGGCGACTCGTATGGTGTATCACCGCCCTGAGTCGATGCGATCGACCACCAAGCGGCACCCGGCAGCCATGGAGGCAAAATTTGCCGCGACTGCCGATGGCCGCTTCGTGTCGTACGACTTTGCGGGCGATTTCAATACAGGCGCCTATGCATCCTGGGGGCCCACCGTGGCCAATCGCGTGCCGATTCACGCAGCCGGCCCCTATCGCTGGGAGGCGGTGCGCGCGCTCACCCGCGCTGTCATCACCAATGATCCGGTAGCGGGCGCTTTTCGCGGCTTTGGTGTGCCGCAGTCGACCCTGCTCTGCGAATCGCTGATTGATGACTATGCAGCCCGGATCGGTGCTGATCCCCTGGATCTTCGCCATGCAAACGCGCTGCGTGCGGGCGACCGGACGGCCACCGGCCAGACGCTGACCGCAAGCGTCGGGCTGCAAGCTTGCCTTGAGGCGCTGCGGCCCGCCTGGCTCGAAGCTCGCGCGCGTGTGGCTGACTGGCGCTCGGCACCGCCCTCGGCACGAGAGGCCAGGGTGGTCGCGCCCAGTGACCCGCACGGCCGTGACCCCTCGGCGCTACGACGTGGCGTGGGCGTCGCCTGCATGTGGTACGGCATTGGCAACACCGTGATTGCCAATCCGTCTGACATGGAAATTGGGCTCAAGCCCGACGGGCGATTCGTGCTCTTCAACGGCGCGGTCGACATCGGCCAGGGCACCTACACGATCATGCCGCAGATTGCCGCTGATGCGCTGGGCGTGCCGCTTGCACTGATTGATCAGACCGTGTCAGACACCGCGCTTACGCTCGATGGCGGAAAGAGTTCGGCCTCGCGCCAGACCTTTGTGTCGGGGAATGCGGCGCGGCTTGCGGGGCTTGATCTGCGCGCGAAACTCCTCGCACGATTGGGGGCGCCCGAGACCGCCGAACTTCAAGTGGTGGGCGGTGTCATGCGCGCTGGCGGGGCTTCACTGAACCTTGCCGAGCTTGATATCGATGACCGTGGTCTCGTTGCAGTGGGTCGCGGGCGTTTCAACCCGCCCACTGTTCCGCTCGATGGCGATGGCCAGGGCGTGCCCTACGCCACCTACGGATTTGCGGCCCAGTTTGCCGAGGTGGAGGTTGATGTCGCGCTCGGCACGGTGCGGGTGCTGGCGATTCACGCCGCGCATGATGTCGGTCGCGCCATCAACCCCACGCAGGTGGAGGGCCAGATCCACGGCGGCATTGCGCAGGGACTCGGACTCGCCCTCATGGAAGACTATGTGGCCCTCAAGACCGACAACCTGCATGACTACCTGATTCCCACGGTGGGCGATATGCCACCGGTGGTGGTGCATCTGGTCGAAGACCCCGAGCCCCTCGGGCCCAACGGCGCGAAGGGGGTCGGCGAGCCCGCGCTGGTGGCCACGGCCCCAGCCATTCTGAATGCGATTCGCGATGCAACGGGTGTGCGCATGACCGAGGTGCCAGTCACCCCCGATCGCATGCTCGCGGCGTTGGGTAGCGCCGCCTCTGCTTTACGTTGATCCGCGCCGAGCCGCGCCGAACCGATCCGTCAGGACTGTCTCCGATGAGTGCCTCTTCCGATACGCCTTCCGCCACGAATGAAGCCGCCGAGCCCGCAGTCGTGAAGGCGCGCCCGCCAGAGAAAATGGCGACCAACAAGATCCAGTGCGATGCCTGCCCGGTGCTATGCCAGATCAGTGAGGGCCGCCTGGGCGCCTGTGATCGCTGGGGGAATGTCGAGGGTCATTTACGCCGCATGGATCCGGTGGTGATTATGAAGCGGCCGGGCGTTGATCTGGTGCCCGCAGACCCCGCGGCCTGGGAGGGCCGACTGCTGCATCAGGATGCGCCGGTGTTTGTGTCGGGTGTCGCAAGCGGCACCACCTACCCCGATTACAAACCCGCCCCGTTCATCGTGGCCAGTCGCGCGGAAGGGGTCGACATGGTTACCGTGGTGACCGAAGGCATCTTCAGCTACTGCAGCTTCAAGGTGAAGATTGATACCGACCGCTATCTTGGGCCCGAGCAGGCGACGGTCCGTCATCAGGGCGAGGCGGTGGGCCATGTCACCACCATCGAATACGGTTCGCAGTTCCTGTCGCTGGGCGGTGTTCATCACCTTACCGGCGGCTCCAAACGCGAGGGTCGCATCACCTGTGAACTGATGGAGCGGCTGGGTAATCACCATGCGGTCGACCTCGAGATCGAGGGCGGCGCGAAGCTCACCGTGCAGGCGGGGCGCGCGCCGATCGTCAATGGGGTGGAGGAGCGCCGCATGCGGGTGGGCTGTGGCTCAGCCACCATCGGCATCTTTGCCAAGCAATGGTTCGGGCACGCGGATGAGGTGGTGGTGGTCGATGATCACATCACCGGCGTGCTCTCCGAGCATCAGGCTGGTAAGTGTCTGGACATGCCGCCCTCGGGCATTCGGTTGCGTGGGCGGAAATCCACGCCGGGCCGCTATTTCCAGGTGGCCAATCCGGGTACGGGCTGGGGCGGTACCGATATTCAGGATCCCTTGTCCATCATCGAGGGCTGGGACCCGAAGGTAGCGCGGCCGGGCCTGCGACTCCTGATGGTGTCCACCACCGGTGAGCACGCACAGTGGTATGTGCTGGACGACGCGCTCGTACCGCAGCCTGCGCCCATGCCAGCCCCGATTGAAACCGTGGTCGAGCGGATCGGCGAAAACTGCGAGCCGGCGCTGGCCACCGTGCTGTTCCTGGGCGGCGCGGGCGGGAGCCTGCGGGCGGGCGTGACCGAGAACCCGATTCTGCTCACCCGCTCGGTGAAAGATCTGCTGACGCGCGTTACCTGCGGCGGGGCGCCCGCCTATGTCTGGCCTGGCGGAGGAATTACCGTGATGGTCGATGTCCTGCGGATGCCCGCGGGTTCGTTCGGATCGGTGCCCACGCCGGCGATTGTCGCGCCGATCGAGTTCACGTTGCGTCGCGAAGATTATGAACGGCTGGGCGGGCATGTTGATCGCATCCGTCGGCTCGAAGACGTGTGGGCGGGTGACCCGCACCAGCTCATTGAATGGCAGGGCGATAACCCCTGGCCGTTGGAGCCGCTCCGTTGAACGCCGCCTGGCAGCCGGTACGCGCGCGGCTGTCCGAAGGCCGCTGGCATTTTCAGCAGGGGCCGATCGACCTGGTGATCGGAGCCGACGGGGACCCCGCTGCCTGCGAAGCGGCGCATGAGGCCTGCTGGACGCAGTTCGCAACGGTGCTCACCACGCTGGTGAGCGAGCTGCCGGCGCTCCGTCGCGCGCTGCCCTCGGCGGGCTATCCGCCTGAGGTGAGCGGACCGGTCGCTCAGCGGATGGTGGCAGCTTGCCTGCCTCATGCCCGGCAAGGCTTGTTCATTACCGCCATGGCGGCGGTGGCCGGCAGTGTGGCTGACCATCTGATCAGCTGTTATCGCCGGCCTGGCGTAAGGCGCGCCTACATCAACAACGGCGGCGACATTGCACTTCATCTGGAGCCGGGTGAGTCCTGGCGTGCCGGCGTGGTGGGCAATGTGAATGCGCCTGCACTCGATGCCGGACTCGTTGTACGGGCCGAGAGCGGGCTACGGGGCATTGCCACGTCCGGCTGGCGCGGCCGCAGCCTCTCCATGGGGATTGCCGACAGCGTCACGGTGGTGGCACGCGATGCGGCGACCGCCGATGCGGCCGCCACCATCATCGCCAATCATGTCGATGTGGCCGACGCTGCGATCGAGCGGCGCCCCGCCTGCGAAGTTCGTGACCAATCCGACCTCGGTGATCTGCCGGTCACGGTGGCGGTCGGAGCACTGGCGCCCGCCAGCATCGACACCGCGCTTGCGAACGGACTCGCCTGCGCACGCGAGCTGGTCTCGCGCGGGCTGATCGGACATGCGCTGTTAAACCTCGCCGGTTGCTGGGCTCAGACTGGTGACGGTGTTGCTTCGACTGATCAACAGCCGTCGCCTGGCCGGTCTACCCTGATGAGGGCTGCCTGATGCCGTTCGTTCGCAACAGCTGGTATGTGGGCGCCTGGCGTCATGAACTCGGCAGTCAGCCGCTCGCCCGTCGTATTCTTGATGTGCCAGTGGTGTTCTTTCGACGCTCCGATGGCAGCCCGGCTGCGCTCGTCGACCGTTGTCCGCACCGGCTGTTGCCGCTGTCACGCGGAACCGTGGTCGGGGATGTTCTCCAGTGCGGCTACCACGGCATGTGCTTTGACGGCTCGGGCGAGTGCACGCGGGTGCCCGCTCAAAGCCGCATCCCTCCCGACGCGCGGGTACGGTCGTTTCCGGTGATTGAACACTGGGGCATGGTCTGGGTCTGGATGGGTGATCCGGGGCTGGCTGATCCGGCCCGGCTGTTTCGCGGCCTGCCCTGGGGAGAACCAGGGTGGACGCTCAACCTTGGCCCCTACACCCATGTGAAGGCGAATTACCGGCTGCTGGTCGAAAACCTTCTCGACCCGGTGCATGTCACCTATGTGCACCAGTCCACCCTGGGCACGGCAGCAATGGCCGACATTCCGATCGAGACCACGCAGGACGGCGACACCATTCTGGTGACGCGCTGGACGCGCAATTCACCAGCCGCCCCCATCCTTCAGCGTTTTGGCCGCTGGCCGGGCAATGTCGACCGGTGGCAGTACTACTGGTGGCATGCGCCCGCGATCAACGTGGTCGATTTTGGCGCGCACGAGGTGGGTAGCGGCGAGAGCGAGGCGGCGCGGCAGGCGGGGATCCGCATGTATTCCAATCATTTCCTCACGCCTGAAACCGAGACGACCACGCATTACTTCTGGTGTCAGCTGCGCAATTTCGCCCCCGATGACGAGGCGGTTTCACGCGAGATTACCGAACAGTTCGTGATGGCCTTCGATGAGGACAAGGCGATTCTCGAAGCGGTGCAGCAGGCGAGCGCCGAACCGCTGATCGCGCGGCCCGTGCAGTTGGGAATCGATGCCGGGGCGGTGCGCCTGCATCGCACGCTTGACAGACTGATTGAAGCGGAATCCGCCGATCAGGGTTCACCGGAGCTTGCCCGCAACCGACCTGGGGCAGCACACTAGCGCGTTCTCAAATCCACCGGCCACGCCTTGCGCGCGGCCTCTTTCATCAACCACGGAGGAGCTCTCAACATGAAAAAACGTGAAT
>JALREG010000419.1 GCA_023253905.1 Burkholderiaceae bacterium | reverse complement strand
GAATGATCAGGGATTGAAGGGAACGAGCTGAGCGACGTTCGGGCAGCGATCAATTGCGTGAAGGGCATCGCGCAACTGTCGGGCGCGGTGGTCACCCCAGATTGGCCCGGTCAGATCCTCGAACTTGCGATCAAGGTCAACGGGGTTGACTGGGCGACTGGGCTCACCCGAAGTAATGTGGCACTCGCCCCGCACCTCGCGACCGTCGCGAAGCCGCATCTGCAGGCTCACGCGCTGCAGTCCCGGATAAACAGCGGTGTACGCGGGTTCTTCGGTGACATGAATTCGGGCGCAGAGCCCGCGAATGCTCGGATCGGCGACCGCTTCGTTATCAAACGCTGCGAGCCCCGAGCGGCCGCCGGCGGCGAGTGTCGCGATGGCGAAGGGCACTGAAAAGCGCGTACCGAACCAATCAGACGGGTGCTGCTTGGCCAGAAACGCTGCGAGCCGGTAGGCCTGGATATCGATTCTCTCGATGTCGTCGGGCGAGGGAGGACGGGGTAGCTTGCCCGCGGCGTCAAGCCAGGCGTCGATCGCTGAGTGCACGTAACGCGCGGTGGGATACAGCTTCAGATAGCCATTGGGCAGCATCCACTGGTCACCCAATCCAGCCACCGCTGCATCGCGGTCGAAACCGTCGCCCAACACCAGACTGAAAGTGGTGTTCACGCCATCGGAGGGGCCAGTGACGCCGGCCGAAGCAAGGCGCAGGGCCATCTGACCCATCAGGCTGCTGTGGCCTGCATACCAGTTTCGTACAGTTGCGCCGTCGAGCATGGTGTGGCGGTTGGTCGCCATGCACGTGGATGCGGCGAGGCTCGCCAGCCCGCGCATGCGTGCCACCGGATAGCCGGAGAGGCGCGCCGCGACCAGTGCCGCGCCCACGACACCAAATGTGCCGTGGGGGTTCACGATAAGTTTGACCTTCGTGGCCATGCCGATCCGAGCCACCACTTCATAGGCAAGGGCGAAAGCGGCAAGCACTTCTCGGCCAGGCAACCCCCGCTCCTGGCCCAACGCGAGCGCAGTGGGCAGCACCTGAATGCCGGGATGCCCGTTGGCGAGCGTGTTGCCTTCGTCAAAATCATGCCAGGCACCAGCCACCCCGTTGAGGAGCGCTGCATCCTGCGGATTGGAGCGCCGGCCGCGCCCGATCACCCAGGCTTGCCCCGGTGAGCCGGATGCGAGTTGTGCGTCCGAGAAAGCGACAAGCTCGGGCGTGCGCATGCCCGCGGCAATCACGCCCAGGGTGTCAACCAGGATCAGCCGCGCGCGCTCAAGCACCCGAACAGGGATGTCCTCGGCACGGGTGCTGCCAACAAAGCGGGCAAGCTGCTCGAGGTAGTCAGGTGGCGTCGGTGTGACGGCGGCGGTCATGTTGCCGATCAGTTGGGTTGAATACCCGCGGCGCGAACCAGTCGGCCTAATCGAGCGACCTCATCGCGAATTCGCTGCCCGAACGCTTCGGGGCCGTCGCCGACCAGTTCGAAGCCGAGGGTGCTCAACTTTTCTCGAACCGCCGGGTCGTTCATGGCGCGGAAAATCTCTTCGTGAAGCCGGCGTACGATGGCGGGCGGTGTGGCGGATGGCACCACAATTCCGTTCCACGCGACATAGCTGTAGCCCGGAAGGCCGCTTTCGGCGACGGTGGGCCATTGCGGCGCGGCGGGCGAGCGCCTGGACGAGCTGACCCCCAGAAGCTTGAGCTTGCCCTCACGAACAAAGCCGATCACATTGGACATGCCCGAAAACATGACCGGTATGGTGCCGCCCACCACATCAGCCAGTGCCTGACCCATTGCCTTGTGTGGCACGTGGTTCATTCGTACGCCGCCGAGGTCGATCAAGAACTCCATGGCCAGATGCTGAGCTGAGCCGACGCCGGTTGAGGTGAAATCGATTGCGCCCGGGCGAGCCCGCGCTTGCGCCAGAAGTTCGGCGACATTGCCCGCGGGGAAGGCGGGGTGCGCAACCAGGGCAAGTGGGACGGTTGAGGTGAGCGTCACCGCAGCAAAGTCGCGCAGCGTGTCATAGGGAATCTTGGCGTAGAGAACGGGGTTGGCGGCCAGGATGCCGTCATTGGGCATAAAAAGCGTGTAGCCGTCCGCTGGCGATTTCGCGACCATCTCGGCAGCGATAATGCCGTTGGCGCCGGTGCGGTTGTCAATGACAACGGATTGACCAAGCTGCGTAGCGACCTGGGCTGCAATGGTGCGCCCAATGGTGTCGACTGCACTTCCCGCGCCGAATGGAATGACCAGACGAAGCGGGCGCTCAGGGAAGGTTTGCGCCGCTGCGGCAAGACCACAATCTGGAAGATTCTTAAGAGCGCCTACGAGAAGATGAATGTTAACATCGTGACTTACGTGATGAACCCTAAGTCGATGCCTAGAGAACAGCTGCTTGGCCATATGAATCATGACACC
>JALREG010000383.1 GCA_023253905.1 Burkholderiaceae bacterium | reverse complement strand
CGCTTTTCCCCCAGCACCAAATTGTAGGCTGACGTTCCGCGCTCGTCGCAATGCCCTTCGATTTTCAACTGCGCCCCCGCCTTGCGCAGGCATGGCGCCCTTGCCTTTCAGTGCAGCCGTCACCAGCGCTTCAAGGCCGGTTTCGATCCGAGCCTTCCAGGCGTCCGCGTCACCGATTTTGGGTGAGCCTGCGACGCCAGCCGTGTGGCAGGCTGCGCACTGGGCGGTGTAAACCTGTTCGCCCGTCTTGAGCGCGCGCGGGGCGCTGGCGTCGATCAGCTCGAAGCCCGCCACCGGTTTGATGCGGGCCTCGATGGAGTCGGCGCTCATGGACTGAGTGCCCGCGCCAGTTCGTTTGGTCGCGCCCACATACTTCACCAACAGCACGATGATGAGGATAGGCACGATGAAGGACAGCACGATGACCGTGATCAGCTGCTTCGGGGTCTTGATGGGAGTGTCGTGGTCTGCGCTCATGGGGCGGCCCTGGCGGTGAAAATCAAAGCTTTCGATTGTAGCGGCAAACGCGAGTGCGGTCGACGCTTGTCCGTGACGGGCGCGCGGAAACCGAGTATCCTTCGCGCTCCGCTGCTGCCAAGTCCGGCAGCCATGCGCCCGTAGCTCAGTGGATAGAGTACTGGCCTCCGAAGCCAGGGGTCGCGCGTTCGATCCGCGCCGGGCGCGCCATCTCCCTCACTGGATCTTCGATCGTGCATCCTGCCGGCGTGCGAGTTGCGCAGGATAGCCGTTGACTGCTGTGTGGCCGTAAAATCCCGCAGATGAATACGCCCGCCCCGTCGCATAACGCCTCTACGCCTCACGCTTCCACGCCCGCTTCCAGCCCTGCCTCCGAGCCTGCCGCCTCCCCGGAGCCGGGCCCGTCATCTCTCGCCGCTACGCAGCCCGCGTCACGGATCGTCGGTTCCGGGCGACATGTCGATGCGCCGGCCACCATCGCGAACATGCCGGTCTATCGCGCCTCCACCGTGCTGTTTGACTCGCTGTCCGAGGCTGAGTCAGCCGGCCGCCGCGGCGCCCAGGGCGTTCGCCACGTCACTTCCTACGGTGTAGGGGGTACACCCGGCACGATGGCCCTGACCGATGCGCTGTGCGAGATCGAAGGCGCGGGCCATGACTGCCGCGCCGCGTTGATGCCCTCCGGGCTCAATGCGATCAGCACGCTCTTCCTCGCCCTGCTCCAGCCCGGAGACCACCTGTTGGTGCCTGATTCAGCCTACGGTCCCACCCGGGCGGTGTGTGATGGCCTCATGACCCGCATGGGGGTGGCGGTTGAGTACTACGACCCCGCGACCTCGGCTGAGGACTTGTCACCGAAGCTGCGCGAGCGCACGCGCATGATTTATCTCGAGAGCCCGGGCAGTTACACGTTCGAGGTGCAGGATGTGCCCGCCCTCTGCGCACTGGCGCGGGCGCGGGGCATTCTCACTGCGGTCGACAATGCCTGGGCATCACCCGTCTTCGCTCGTCCTTTTGACTGGGGTGTAGACGCGTCGGTGCTGCCGCTCACCAAATACTGGAGCGGCCATTCAGATGTGCTGATGGGTGCGATCGTGGTGCGAGAGGCCCTGTGGGCGCAGCTGTGGTCGGCTGTCAAGCAGATGGGTGTCTGTGTGGGCGGCGACGACGCCTTCCTGGTACTTCGCGGCTTGCGCACAGCGGATGTGCGCATGCGCCGGCATCAGGACAATACGCTCGCCGTGGCGCGCTGGCTGGAAAGCCGCCCCGAGGTCAGGCGCGTTCTGCACCCGGGGCTTGCCTCGCATCCTCAGCATGCGCTCTGGCAGCGTGACTTTTCCGGGTCAAGCGGACTGTTTTCGTTTGAGATCGACCCCGCCGCGACTGGGGGCCTGGGCGCTGGCTTTAACGCTGCTACCGCGGCGTTCAGCGAGGGCCGGCGCTTCTTCGGAATCGGCTATTCATGGGGTGGGTTTGAGAGCCTCATCATGCCGGGCCGTCTGGCGGGCATTCGCACGGTCCGCCCCTGGGACGGGGGCGCACTGATCCGCCTGCACGTGGGGCTCGAGGATCCGGCTGACCTGATCGCCGATCTTGATGAGGGGTTTGCAGCGATGCGCCAGGCGGTCGCGGCCGGCTAGGCCGCGCGCGACCGTCTTCGCAGCCGCCCCCGCGCCGTGATCAGTGACTGGCGCCGCCTGCCTGGTGCTGCGTTGCACCGCGCTTCACCTCAGCCATGTCGAGCTCACGAACCTGCCGAAGAATGTCCTCGAGCGCCCCCTTCGACAGCGCACCCGGCTGCTGAAATACGATCACCTGCTCGCGAAAAATCATGAGCGTGGGAATCGAGCGGATGCTGAAGTGCATCGCGAGCTCCTGCTCCTCGTCGGTATTGATCTTTACAAATTTGACGTCAGCATTTTCACCAGCGACTTTTTCGAAGACCGGCGCAAAGCCGCGGCACGGGCCACACCACGGCGCCCAGAAGTCGGCAACAACGATGTCGTTGCCGCCGACGGTGGCGTCGAACTGCTCGGTGGTGAGATCGGAGACAGACATCTTGGTTCCTGAGTGGGTGGCCTCGGAGGGCGGCAACCGGGCCGGGCAAATGCCGCGTGGAGGACCCCGTACCGGTTGGCCCCGGCGCGCCGAGGGTCTGCGCCGGGTTCGACCGGTATATTGCGCGCTCAGGCCTGAATTGCAAGCGCGCGACCGACGCGCGCCGTTCAGATTCGATGGAGGAGACCCATGCCAACCCACCCGAACCCTTATCGCCAGGGACTGTCGCGTAACGCCGCCAACCATGTCCCGCTCTCACCCATCAGCCTGGTTGACTGGGCGGCCGATGTCTTTCCCGATCGCCTCGCGCTCATTCATGGCGGACTTCGGCTCAGCTGGGCGCAGCTGCGCGCGCGCGCCCGCAGGCTCGCCTCGGCGCTTGCCGCGCGCGATATCGGCGAGGGCGACACAGTGGCGGTGATGCTGCCCAACACCCCGCCGATGGTCGAGGCGCACTATGGCGTGCCGCTCACCCGCGCAGTGCTGAACAGCATCAACACGCGACTGGATGCCGCGACCGTGGCCTTCATCCTCCAGCACTCCGATTCCAAGGTGGTGCTGGTCGACCGAGAGTTTTCCGGGGTGATGGCCGAGGCGCTCGCGATCGTGGCCCGTGCGGGCGGGCGTCGGCCGACGGTGATCGATGTCGATGATGTGCTCTATGACGGCCCGGGTCAGCCGGTGGGCGACATGGGCTATGAGGCGCTCCTTGCCGAGGGCGACCCGACCTACGCAGGGTCATTGCCAGAGGACGAGTGGGATGCGATCGGTCTCAACTACACCTCGGGCACCACCGGTAACCCCAAAGGCGTGGTGGTGCATCACCGCGGGGCCTACATGAACGCGGTGGCCAATGCGATGGCCTGGGCGCTTCCGCGCCACCCTGTTTACCTGTGGACGCTACCCCTGTTTCACTGCAATGGCTGGTGCTTTCCCTGGACCCTGGCCGCCGTGGCGGGTACCCATGTGTGCCTGCGTAAGGTCGACGCGAAGCTCATTTTCGATCTGATCCGCGAACACCGTGTCACCCACTACTGTGGCGCGCCGATCGTTCATTCCACGCTGATTGCAGCCCCCGAGGAATTGCGTCGCGGGATCGACCACGAGGTGCAGTGCATGGTGGCGGGCGCTGCGCCGCCGGCCGCCATGATCGCCGGCATGCAGACCCTCGGCTTCAAGCTCACCCATGTGTACGGGCTCACCGAGGTCTACGGACCGGCTGCGGTGTGCATGCCGCACGAGGACTGGGCCACGCTTGCCGTGGGTGATCAGGTCGACCGTCACGGCCGGCAGGGGGTGCGCTATCAGTTGCAGCAGGGCCTCACCGTGATGGACCCCTTCTCCACCAGGAGATGCATCTGATCGCGGGCGATACGAACTCGCAGGTCGGGTGCTGGTGACACCA
>JALREG010000380.1 GCA_023253905.1 Burkholderiaceae bacterium | reverse complement strand
GCTGGCCCCGTCACCCGGTTTCACCTGATCGACACGCAGAAGGGCGACAGCACCATCATCCTCGAGCGCGATACGATCGGCCACCCGCAATTTCATCCCGATGATGCTGAGCTGATCTTTTTTGCAGGCCCACTCACCAACCGTATCTGGTGCACCTCACGCGACGGCGGGCGGGTATGGAACCCGTATCCGCGACGCGATCGCCTGCAGTGGATCACTCACGAGATGTGGATTCCTGGCACGCGTGAACTCTCGTTTGTCGACTGGCCGCATGGCATGCGCGCGCTCAACGTTGACACAGGCGCCGTGCGCTGGCTCACCCGCTTTCCCGCCTGGCATGCAGCAATTGCCCCCGACGGCCGACATGCAGTATGCGACAGCACGTTCCCAGACCGCGGCATTCATCTGATCGATCTCGCGACAGGCGCGGCAACACCACTCTGCACCCCCAAATCGAGCAATGCCGGCAGCCACTGGGCAGCGCCTTTTCCCTATAACGACGGACCGGTTGAGGTGTATGCGCCGCAGCACACCCACCCGCACCCGCGGTTTTCACCGGACGGGCGGTGCGTGGTTTATACATCAGATGCCGGTGGCCACGCGCAGCTCTACGAGTGTCCCCTGATCCAGATGAGCTCAGCCCCATGACCCAGCCCTCCGCTTCGCCTGCCCCAGAGCGCAAGCTCGACGTGTTCTCCCATATTTTTCCGCCCGCCTATTTCGAGCGAATGAAGTCGCTTGCCCGCGATCAGGGGGCGATCAAGCGCTGGCTCAATATTCCCGTGCTCTACGATCTCGATGCACGGCTCGCAATGATGGATCGCTTTCCGGGCTACCAGCAACTGCTCACCCTCTCCAACCCGCCTATCGAATTTATCGCCGGCCCCGACGAGGCGCCCGCGCTGGCGGTGCTTGCCAATAACGGGATGGCGGAGATCGCCGACCGCCACCCGGAACGCTTTCCCGGCTTCGTTGCGTCGATTGCGATGAACAACGTACCCGCCGCGCTCGAGGAGATGGATCGGGCGATCAGAACATTAGGTGCCTGTGGCATTCAGATCTATACCAACGTCAATGGCCGGCCGCTTGATGACCCGGAGTTCTGGCCGATCTTCGAGCGCGCCACTGCCCATCATGAGGTCCCGATCTGGATGCACCCCGCGCGCGGCGCCAACTTCCCGGATTATCTTTCCGAGAAGAAATCGAAGTTCGAGATCTGGTGGACATTTGGCTGGCCCTATGAAACCAGCGCTGCCATGACACGGATGGTGTTTTCCGGATTTTTCGATCGCCTGCCCGGCCTTCGCCTGATCACCCATCACATGGGCGCCATGATTCCGTTCTTCGATGGTCGGGTCGGACCTGGCCTCGACCAGTTTGGCAGCCGTACCTCGGATGAAGACTACGAAGGATTGCTCAGGCGCATGCCCAGGCGCCCGATCGATTATTTCCGTCAGTTCTATGCGGACACCGCGCTCGCTGGCGGAAGTTCGGGCATACGATGCGGTCTCGATTTTTTTGGCGTCGACCATGTGCTCTTTGCCTGCGATTGCCCATTCGATCCAGAGGGGGGACCGATGTTCCTGCGTACCATCCCGGATGCGATCGATTCGCTCGGCCTGTCCGATGAAGACCGGGGCAAAATCTATTTCGGCAACGCCATGAAAATGCTGAGACTGGGTCGACGCGGCGCCGTGACCGGACTCGCGACGGCCAAGCCCACCCCGGCCGCATCAGCAGGACCTGACGCGTGATTGATCGCAGGCCCGATCACCCGGCCCGGCTCGCGCGGCAGGCCATCCGCGAGGGTCGACACACCAGCTCGTCACGCGGACTCGCCATGGGTTATGTGCAGTGCAATCTGGTCATTCTTTCACAGGCACACGCGTTCGATTTCCTGCTTTACTGTCAGCGTAACCCCAAGGCCTGCCCGGTGTTGGAGGTGACCGACCCCGGCAGTGCCGAGCCCCGCCGAATCGCACCCGGCGCTGATCTGCGAACCGACCTCGCCCGCTACACGGTGTGGCGTGATGGCAGGCGCGAGCCCGACCGGACCGATCTTCTCGAACTGTGGCGCGATGATCTCGTTGCGTTTCTGATCGGTTCAGGCATCACCTTCGATCAGGCGCTCGAACGGGCCGGTGTGCCCACCGATCGGGATCGTTGGGTGTTGAACACTTCGCTCCCCACTGAATCCGCTGGCCGCTTCGCTGGGCCGTTGGTGGTGACGATGCGCTGGCTCACCCCCGAGCAGGCAATCATCGCAACCCAGGTGTCCGCGCGCTTTCCGTTTAACCACGGAGCACCGATTCATATCGGCGATCCAAAGGCCATCGGCGCCGACCTGACGCGCCCGCTCTTCGGCCCCCCCGTTGAGCAGATTCCTGCCAACCGCATCGCGGTGTTCTGGGCCTGCGGCGTCACGCCCCAGGCTGCTGCCGAGCAGGCCGGGCTGGATCTGCTGATTGCCCATGCACCCGCCCATAGTTTTGTGTCGGATCTGCTCGCTGACCGCTTTTGCACGCCATGACTCAAACAACCCCATCACCCGGGTGGCGGACCGCTCCACGGGCGCATGAAGCGACCGCTTCAGTCGCCAGGCGCAGGCTGATCACCGGAATCGCCGCGTTACCGGCGGCGATCGCTCTGCCTCGGAGCAGCGTCGCCGCAGCCTCGAGTGTTGATCTCGACTGGCATGACCCGGTGCGTGATCGCGCCATCCCGGTTCGTCTTCATCTGCCCGCAAGCCCTCGCGCGGATGCACCGCGGCCACCGCTGGTTGTGTTCTCGCACGGCCTGGGAGGCTCGCGTTACGGCTACAGCTGGCTGGGTTCGCACTGGGCCACACATGGGGTGGCGAGCCTGCATGTTCAGCATGTAGGCAGCGACCGTGCCATCTGGGCTGAACGTGGTAACCCTCTGACCCTGCTGGGTCTCATGCGCGAGGCCACCAGCGAGCGCGAGGCCATCGACCGGGTGCTCGACATCCGGTTTGCCGTAGACCAGCTTGCAGCGAGCAACTTCGGGCTCGCGGTGGAGGCCTCGCGTTTCATCGCAGCCGGGCACTCGTATGGCGCGAACACCGCGATGCTCCTTGCCGGCGCACGCATTGAGCGCCCCGGATTCGTTGCTGCCCTGGCCGATCGCCGCGTGGTGGGGGCCGTTCTGATTTCAGCGCCACCCTTTCACGGCGAAGGCCCTCCTGAAAACATTCTCGCCCCGGTCCGAGTTCCCACCCTCCATGTGACCGCAACCGAGGACATCATCCGGGTTCCGGGCTTTTTCAGTGACCTCGATGACCGGTTAGCCATCTTCCGAGCCACCGCCGGACCCGACAAAACGCTTGCGGTCTATACAGGCGGATCACACAGCATGTTTACCGACCGAATGGGGCCAGGTGGCGAGGCGCTCAATCGAGCGGTCAAACATGCCACGCGCGAGCTCGCGCTGGGATTTACCGAACGGGTGATGCGTGGCCGCACCACCCAGCTGGACGGTTGGGCTGACCGCCACGCGCCGATTCTGTCGCGCTTTGTCGAGAGCCCTGCCCGCGCTGCCTGAGCGCAATCAGGCCGACTTCAGCGCGTGCCTCACCACCTCCGCGTGGGTCGCGAACCAGACCGGCCCAAGCGACCGGGCGTGGCGAATCAGTTCATCGAGGATCCACATCCGCGAGCGGTACCCGATCATATGCGGGTGCATGGTGAGCTGGAACACGCCCCCCTCATCGGCCGCCGCCTCCAGCTCGCGTCTGAAGATATCGAACACCCCCTCGGGCGGCGTGTAGGGCCGAAGTCCACTGAAACGGTTCATGTTGAAGTACACCGCATCATCACGGATCCATTCAACCGGCAACTCCACCACGCCCGTGGGTTCGCCGTCGAGAAGCAACTCATAGCAGTCAACATCAGCCATCAGGGAAGAGTCGTAGAGCAGGCCCATCTCACGGGTAATGGCAAGCGTGTGAGGGCTGAAATCCCATGACGGTGTTCGAATCCCGACGGGCCGGACCCCGGCAATGCGTTCAAGCGTGTCGGCACTGCGAAGCATGAGGTCGCGCTCGGCCGCCTCAGGCAATACCGAATTGCGTTCGTGAATCCAGCCGTGGATGCCAATTTCGTGACCCGCTGCGGCGACCGTACGCTGCTCATCGGGGTAGAGCATCGCTGTCACCGCCGGCACATAAAAACTCGCTGGCACCCCGTGTCGCGCCAGACAGGCGAGGATGCGCGGCACACCTTGGCGCGCACCGTATTGGCCATGTGAAAGTTTCCCGATCGACTCGCCGCCGTCACGCAGCTCATTGGTTTCATGGTCGGAGTCAAACGACAGCGCCACAGCGAACCGCGCCCCCTGCGGCCAGGACGAGGGCTTCAGACTGCGCCCCGCACGAACGCGATTGACCAGTGCGCGCCAGTGAGGTTCTGGCCACTGCCAAGGCTCGAGCGCAGGCGCGTTCATTTCTGCCCCCCGGCCTTGAGACGAGCAGCGATCTCATAGGCCCCCTTCGACTCCGACGCAACGAACTTCTCAAACGCTTCAGGCGGCATGCCAACGCCCTCCAGTCCAAGCGTCTCGAACTGCTTACGCACCTCGGTATCGGCGATGGCTTCGCGAACTGCACCGAACAGGCGGGCGACGATCTCCGGAGGCGCACCGCCCGGCAACCAAAGACCGAACCAGTTCACGGCATTGAACCCGGCAAGCCCCTGCTCCTGAAGCGTGGGTACCTCCGGCAAGCCCTGCCAACGGCGGGCGCCGGTGATGCCAATGGCACGCAGCCGCCCCGCCTGCACATGCTGAAGCGCGATCTGCGTGCCCACAAAAAACATGTCGATCCGGCCGCCAATGAGATCGTTGATCGCCTCCGGAATCGCCTTGTACGGCACAGACAGAATGTCGGTCCCGGTCATGGCCTTCATCATCTCGGCGGGAATATGGCTGGCGGTTCCCAGGCCAGCATTTGCATAGGTGAGTTTTCCGGGCGACTTCCTGGCGAGCGCCACCAGTTCCGACAGATTTTTTGCTGGAACCGAAGGATGAACCACCAGTGCTTGCCCGAAATTCTGAGCCGCAAGCGTGACATGTGTGAAATCCTTGACCGGGTCATAGCCTACGCTGTCGTGAAACGGAGGAATCGCAGCATGCGAGGCGGTGGTGAACAGCGCTGAATAGCCGTCTGCAGGTAGCCTTGCGAGATAGGCGGTTCCCACCATGCCGCCGGCCCCCGCGCGGTTCTCCACCACCAGCGGCTGCCCCAGCACCGCACTCATACGAGGCGTGAGCGCGCGCAGCACCAGATCGGGTGGCCCACCGGGGGGCGAGGGCACGATGACCCGAATGGGCCGATTCGGCCAGTCTTTCAATCCAGCGGGCGTTTGCGCCGCAAGCGGCATCACCGCCGAGGTCAGCGCAACCAACGCAGCCATTTGCAACAGGATCCGGCGAGAGGAGGTCATGACTCGATTCCCTTTACGATGCCGAGGTGCAATCCTCAGCGAACCTGAACGGTCTGTGATGCGGCAATCGATGCCTTGATCGCATCGAAAACCGCAACATTGTGAACCGCGTCGCCGCCGGGCACGACCATGGGAACGCGCTTGGCAGCCAGCTGAGCGAAGTGTTCAAGTTCGGCTCGCTCGGTGCTACCCGGTTCAAAGCGGATCACCTCGGGCTGACGCTTCTGGGTAACGTTGTCAAAATCAATCAGACACACCTTCAGGTCCCAGGTGTGCAGATGCTCAACATCTCCCACCTCCACCCAGCCACGGCTTCCAAATAGCTGCATACGCCAGGTTTCCGCTGAGGCGATCACCGTTCCCAGATAGCCGGTGGCACCGTTTTGAAAGCGAAGCAGCATCGACGTGGTGTCGTCCATACCGAAATCCTGAGCGAGCCGCAGGCTCTGCGCGGTCACGGTGTCGATCGGGCCAGCCAGATGAATCATCGCATCAATGACGTGCACCCCACGCCCTGTCATGCCGCCAGCGGGACATTCATCGCGATCATGTCGCCAGTGTCCGCGCGGAAAGCGATACGCACTCGGTCCGCAGAAGTTGCCCTCGATATGCAGAATCCGACCGAGGGTGCCGTCATCGATCATCGCCCGGATACGCTGGAGCGCGGGCTGGTAGCGCCAGTTGTAGCCCACACCCAAGGTCACGCCCGCCTCAGCGCAAGCCTGCGCAGCGCGCTCCGCGCTCTCACGATCAAGGCCCATGGGTTTTTCGCTGAACACATGCTTGCCGGCCCGGGCGGCCGCAATGATCTGATCGGTATGCTGCTGGTGAGGCGTAGCGAGCACCACGGCATCGATCTCGGGATCTGCGAGCACCGCGTCATAGTTCGGGAGCAGACGAATCTGGTGTTCGGCCGCGAAGCGCTGCGCCTTATCCAGTGTTCGTGTGGTGCCGGCCGTAAACCGAATCAGTGAACTCTGGCCCTGCACATGACGCACCAGATTCTGTCCCCACAACCCCATGCCCACGATCGCAGCCCGGATCATC
>JALREG010000414.1 GCA_023253905.1 Burkholderiaceae bacterium | reverse complement strand
CGAGCTCGCGGTCGTCGGCCCGGACCTCAAGGTCCGGGGCGTGGAGGGCCTGCGTGTCTGCGACGCCTCGATCATGCCGTCCATCACGGGCGGCAACACCAACGCCCCCGCCATCATGATCGGCGAGAAGTGCGCGGCGATGGTGGAGGCCGCGGCGCGGTAGCTTCGCCGCCGCGGCCGCACACCCTCACTCCGGCTTGATGCCGATCTCCTTCATCACCGCCATCATCAGCTCGGTGTCGCGCTTGAAGCGGGCGTTGGTGGCTTCGAAGTTGAGCGGTCCCACGATGATGTAGTTGGTGAGAAGCTGCTTCACCTTCTCGTCCGTGCCGGCCTCGTACAGCGTGTCGGCCAGCTTCTTGACGACATCCTTCGGTGTCGCGGACGGGACGGCGAAAGCGGCAAAGGCACGCGTCTCGTAGAAGCCGCCGACCGCACCCTGCTCCGTCATTGTCGCCACGTTCGGATAGGCCGAGAGCCGATCGCCCGCGATGGCGATCACCTTGCCGCGCCCGGATCTGGGACTTCGTGGATAGTGTCCCCCGGCGTGGTGTAAGAGCGCCGGCCTTCGAAGAGGTCCGAGCTTGATCAGGCGGCCACGGCGGGCAGCTTGATTTTGGCATTCTCGGTGATGCGGGCCAGCGTTTCAAGGGACATGTAACGCCGCGCCACAGCCCACTCGTCGTTGGTCTCGAGCATCAGCGCGCCGACCAGGCGGATGATGGCCTCGTCGTTGGGGAAGATGCCTATGACGTCGGCTCGCCGCTTCACCTCCCGGTTCACCCGCTCGAGCGGGTTTGTCGACGCGATCTGCGGCCAGTGCTCGCGCGGGAAGGACATGTAGGCCAGCACATCGTCTCGGGAGGCATCCATCAGAGTGCCGAGCTTGGGCTGCTTCTCGCGCAGCGCATCGGCGACAATCGCCCACTGCCGTGGCCGCCATCCGCGCCTGTATCGATGCGTCCGGCGACACCCTGTCCGATGCCGGACTGGCGGTTGAGCGCGAGCAGGTCAACACCAATTACGCCTCGGCGGACGCGCGCGAAGGAATGGCCGCGTTTCTTGAAAAGCGCCCGGCGCGCTACACCGGCTGATCGCGCTCAGGGCTGGCCGCCGACACGGCGGCCGCGCACCGCAATCCGCTCAACGATCGATTCGACCATCCCGTAGGGCGGGGCCATCTCACCCTCGAGTCGATCCGACTGCACCTCGACCCGTACCGCTTTCAGCAGATTGGAAGAATCCACATAGCGCCACTCGAGCCGGGCACCTTCAACCACCGGCGACAGAAGCGGCACCGTGCGCCCATCAATCTCGATCGTGCCCGCGAGTCGCTGGTAGCGCTGAACCAGCGCGAGTTTGGCTGGCGCCTTTGCTTGAGGCAGACCCTCGATCAGCCACTCACCCGCCACATTGGCTGGCACCAGCCAGTAATAGCCCACCTGCGTACCCACCCGGATCACCTGATCGGGCTCCCAGTCACCCATCGCAAAGCTGTTCGAGACCACCCGGGTGCCGGGTTTCATGCCAAGCACACGGGGCCGCAACTGCTGATTGAGTTCATCAAGAAGGTAGAGGGTGAGCACCGTCGCCGAGGAAAAATCGGTCTGGAATAGATCGCCCTGAAGGATACGCACGCGATCGGCCACCCCGGCGCGCTCGATCTGGCGCTGCGCGAAGGCCGCGAGCCTCGCGTTGTATTCGATGCCAACGGCGCGCGCACCATGCCGTTGCGCCGCCGCGATCGCGATCCTGCCGTCGCCCGCGCCCAGGTCATAGACCAGATCGTTCGGACCCACGCGCGCCACCTCGAGAAGACGGTGCGCCAGTTCGTCTGGCGTGGGGAGCCACATCACGTCCTTACCAGTCTGGCCACGCTGCGGCTGCCAGCTGTCGTCGGTCTGCGCCTGCCCGGCGGACGGGCTCATCAGGGCAAGCGCAAGCGAGACGATCGCGCTGAACACTACAATGGGTGCAGTCATGGAAATCATCAGCCAAGAGCCTGTGCAGGAGGGCGAAGCGCCCGCAGTGTGCGCCGAACCCCATCGCCCCGGCAAGCCGCCGCTCTCGGTTTCCGTCCGGGCACTATGCGCATTCGCTGCGCGTCAGGGTGACCTGGATCTGCGCTTTACGCCCTCGCCCACAGCGGCGCAGGGCCGCGAGGGTCATTCGCTGGTCGCCCGTCGCCGAGGCGAAAGCTATGAAAGCGAAATTGCCCTCAGCGCAATCTGGGGCGACCTGAAGGTGAGCGGACGCGCCGATGGCTACGATCCTCGCCGCAACGATCTCGAAGAAATCAAGACTCACCGGGGTCGGATCGAAGACATCCCAGCCAATCAGCAGGCGATCCACCGCGCGCAGGCACGGCTCTATGGCTGGATGTTCTGTGAGGCACGCGGGCTCGAGCAGCTCACCGTGACACGCGTTTACCTTGAAATCGGACTCGAAGCCGAAAGCCGGGTGAGTGAAACGCTGAGCGCCGCGGCGCTTCGCGAATTCGCAGGGGGCTTGTGCGAGCGCTATGTGGGTTGGGCCCGAAGCGAAGCCCTGCATCGCGAACGACGGCAGCGCTGGCTCGCTGCACTCCCTTTCCCGCTGCCGGAATTCCGCCCGGGTCAACGCGAACTCGCCGCTGCCGTCTGGCGCGCCTGCCGTCGCGGGGAGCGGCTGCGGGTGGAAGCACCCACCGGTCTGGGCAAAACCCTGGGTACGCTTTACCCGGCGCTACGCGCAATGGCCGAGCGCCCGCTCGACCGGATCGCGATGCTGTCAGCGCGCACAACCGCCAGGCAGGTGGCGCTTGACGCGTTTGCACAGATCCGCGCGCAGGAGCGCCCGCACCAACCGATGCCCCTCAGAGTGATCGAGATCGTGGCACGCGAGCGCGCCTGCGAGCATCCCGACAAGGCCTGTCATGGCGAGTCCTGCCCGCTTGCTCGCGGCTTCTACGACCGGCTACCGGCTGCGCGCAGCCAGGCCTGTGGCGCGGACCTGCTCGATCAGGCACGCACACGCGAGATTGCGCTCGCGCACCGTATCTGTCCTTATTTTCTCTCGATGGAATTACTGCGCTGGTGTGATGTCGTGATTGGCGACTATCACTACTGGTTCGACCGCTATGCGGTGCTCGCAGCCCTCAGCGCGGAGTTCGAATGGAAGGTGGCGGTACTCATCGATGAGGCACACCAGCTGGTTGCGCGTACGCGCGCCATGTACAGCGCAAGCGCGTCGGCGGCCGCCCTGATCGAACTTCAACCGAAGCTCCCGCCCGCACTGCGGAGCGCCGTCACCGACCTGCTCCAACAGTGGGAGCGGCTCGCCGACGAGCATGCCCTGACCGCCCCGGCCAGCGAAACCGCCGAGGCGACACATTGGCTGCAGCTCGCCGAGCCGCCTGAAGATTGGCTGCGCGCGCTGCACCGATTCAATAGCCGACTGGGCGACCACGTGACCGAACAGGGTCGTGCCGCCTCCCCCGCCGTGCTCGGGGCCTGGTTCGATGGCCTGTCGTTTGCCGCGCTCGCAGACAGCTTTGGCGAACACAGTCTGTGCGAACTGAGTCTGGCTGCCAACGGCGAAACCCATCGATCCGCAGCACTTCCTCTTTATCGCGCATCCGACCGGGCGCAGCTCACGCTTCGCAATGTGGTGCCCGCGCCTTTCATCCGGCCACGACTCGAACTCGCCGATTCCGTCGTGATGTTCTCGGCCACGCTCAGTCCGGCCGACTATGACGGGAACCTGCTGGGCTTACCCGATCCGACCCCCACACTTAAACTTGCGAGCCCGTTTGACCCCGAGCGGCTGCGAGTCTCGGTGCTACCGGTATCCACCCGCATCACCGACCGGGCGCGCACCCTGCCTCGCGTGCTGGCGGCACTTGCCCGCGAGTACCATCGCGAGCCCGGCAATTACCTCGCTTTTTTCAGTAGCTTTGATTATTTGCAGCAGGCCTTCAACCGGTTCTGCGCCGAACACCCCGATATCACGGTCTGGGCTCAGACCCGATCCATGACCGAGGCGTCGCGCTCGGCCTTTCTCGAACGCTTCCATCCCGAGGGACAAGGCATCGGATTTGCGGTCCTGGGTGGCGCGTTTGGCGAAGGCATCGACCTGCCGGGTCGCAGACTGATCGGCGCCTTCATCGCCACGCTCGGTATGCCGCAAGTCGACGCGGTGAACGAAGCGATCGCCGCACGGATGGAAAAGCTCTTCGGTGCGGGTCATGACTACACCTACCTCATTCCCGGGCTGCAGAAGGTGGTGCAGGCGGCCGGTCGCGTGATTCGTTCGCCCGACGACCGGGGCATGCTGATGTTGATCGACGCACGCTACAGCTGGCCCCGTTACCAGCAGTTGCTGCCGGCCGCCTGGGGACTGGGATGAGCCCGACTCCCGCCAGACAGCAGCCCATTGCCGCGCGCACAATCGCGGTCACGCTCATTGCCTACGCGTGTGCCTGGACAGTTGCACAGACGCTCGCGCAGCCCAATCTCGATCGCTACCACGACATGCTCGAGAGCTTCGCGTGGTCGCAGACATTCGAATGGGGAAGCTTCAAACACCCGCCTTTTTTTGCCTGGGTGACCGGCGCCTGGTTCGCGCTTGTGCCGAGATCGGACTTCGCATTCAAGCTCCTCGCGTACACCAATGTGGCGATCGGGCTGACTGGCGTGGTGGTGCTCGCGCGCTTCATCGGTCATGCGCGGTTTGCGCACCCTGCGGTGGTGCTGCTCTTCTGGTGCCTGCCCTACACCACCCTCGCCTCGAAATTCAACGCCAACGCGCAGCTCCTGTCGGTTTGGCCCTGGGCAGCGGCCGCGCTGTTTGGAAGCCTGCTTCATTCCGGCTGGCGGGGCTTGGCATGGAGCACACTTCTGGGGCTCTGCAGCGCTGCGGCCCTGCTCAGCAAGTACTACAGCGGCGTGTTGCTGGTTGCCCTGTTCGTGGCGGCGAGCGTCCATCCGGCCGCACGGACATGGTTCGGCAGCCCCAGGCCCTGGTGGGCGCTTGCGGTGACCCTGGGCGCGCTGGTGCCGCATGCGCTCTGGCTCAAGGCAAGCGACTTCGCGATGCTCCACTACGCATTCGATCAGGGCGGCGGCGCGGTCAACCTGTCAATGGCGGCACGATTTGCCCTGGCACCGGTCTTTTACTGGGCGCCGGGGTGGATTGCCTGTGTGCTGATCTTCGCGCTCGCGCGTCGTCGGGCCGGTCGGGCGCCCCGCGTGATCCACCTGTTTGCAGCGGCATGGCGGCCTGCGGGCTGGCGTGACAGTCTTTTTTGGCTGGCGTTTTTGCCATGGGCGGTGAGCTTGGGCTTTGGGCTGGCTGGCGCGGTCGAGCTCTCCACCCCGTGGGCGATTCCGATCGGCTTTGCGTTTCCGCTTTTGTGGCTGCGGAACCTGTCGCGCGAGCTGGAACCGGGCCAAAGCACTCGAGACGAAACGCAGCCTCTTATCGACCGTCTGGTAGCGCCACGCCTCACCACAGCCATCGTTCTCCTGGTAGTGGGGGGGGCTGCGGTGCTGGGCGCGGTCCACGCGCTCACCGGCCAGCGCGAGTACTATCGTGCCACCCAGGCGCTTGCCCAGGCCGTCACCCAGGATTGGCAGGCGCGGCATCCGGGAAAACAACTCGGCTGGTCAGGCGGTGCCTGGCCCGATAACGCCATGCTCGCCTTCTACGCCAACCCCGCCATCCGGGCGCTACCCGGTCTTCCGGACAGCCGCGAGGCCTCACTCGCGCCCCACGTGGCGTGGGCGAGCCAACCCGGCATGCTCATCTGCCCGCCGCTTCCTGGCGGAGCAGACTGCGTCGCGCGCTCGCAGGCCTGGTTACAGACGCGCGCATTACCCACTGAGCCCCGACACGTTAGTGCGGTCCGGCAAGGCTGGCGCTTTCCGAAGGCCACCGAACAAAGCCTTCTGGTGTTCGACGTACCGCCAACGCTCGGCGCGTCGCCCAGCACGCCGCCCCACACGGCACCCGCCGCCCCATGACCTCGACGCGCGCAGCGCTGCTCACCCAGGCCATGCGATTTGCGATGGTGGGGGGCCTCGCCACGTTTGCCCACTTCGCGGTGATGGCAGCCATGATTTCAGCGGCGATCGCCTCTCCGCTGGCGGCGACCTTCACAGGCTCGCTGATCGGCTCAGTGGTGGCCTACCTCGCCAACCGTCGCCACACATTCGAGTCGGATGTCCCGCATTCGCAGGCGCTGCCAAGGCACTATGCGGTGGTGGCGGCCTCGATTGCGCTCAATGCCGCGTTGTTTCGCGTGGCGCATGGCTCGTTCGACGCGCCGGTGTGGTTTGCTCAGGGGCTGGCCACCGGCCTCTGTATGGTGTTCAATTTCGTTGCCTCACGCCTTTGGGTCTTCAAGCAGCGATGATGTCTTTCAATTTAGTTAGTGACAGCCGACCGCGCGCCGCTGCGCCTGTCGCCAGCAAGCGCGCGCGCTGGGTGCTCGCGTGGGGGCTCGTCCTCCCTGCCCTGCTCGCGAGCGCCCCATCATGGGCCCAGGCGCAGTGGAGTGAGGTGAGCAAGGCCCGTAACGGCGACGTCTGGACGATGGAAACCGGTACCGCCCGACGCATCGGCGATAACGCCCGGGTCTGGGTGCTCATTAACCATCCGCTACCCATCACCAATCCCGCTCCCTACGCCTACAGCGGCGTACGCTCGTTCCGTGCGCTGGTGCAAGTCGATTGCAAGGAGCAGCGCGCGCGGCGCCTGGAAGCGAGTTATTTCAGCCAGCCCAATGGTGATGGGCGACTGCTGGGCACGAGCGAAAACGACGACTGGTTCAATGTACCGCCCGACACGCCCGACGCCGACCTGATGAAGGCTGCGTGCGAACTGCCCGATCAGGCGCCTGCCGCGCCGGGAACGCCTGCCGGAGCCGCCCCGGCAACACCCGCCACCCCGGCTCGACCGCCCGGCGCCCGCGGCTGAATCGAGATCGTGCGCGCCCGCAGCTGACCGCACCCGCCCTCTACATCTTGCGCGGCCGAGCGCCTAAGCTTGGCGAGTACACCCCGCTGATGGAGCGTGCGCGCCATGTGGGCCGCCCGCTCCCAGGAGGGACGGCGATACGGAGAATCGGGAATGGCGTTGAGCGGGATGAGATTCATCACCGCATATTGACCCGCCAGGAGGTTCACGATGCCCTCGATTTCCTGGTCGGTGTCATTCACCCCCTCAATCAGCGTCCACTGATACTGAACCGGATAGCCGATGGTGCGGCCGTAGGCCTGCGCCGCCGTTACCAGATCAGCCGGATCGATACGGGGCGCGCGCGGCAGAAGCGTTGCGCGTAATTCTGCCCGGGTGCTGTGAAGCGATAGCGCGAGCGCAGGACGGACCCGACCCTGGGGCAGACGCTCAAACACCCTGGGATCGCCCACCGTGGAAAAGACCAGATTTCGGTGCCCGATCATGGCCTCGGTGCCCAGCAGATCGATCGCCTCCAGCACATTGTCGAGGTTGTGCGCAGGCTCTCCCATTCCCATGAAGACCACCTTGCGAACCGGCCTCAGGCGGCGCGCCTCCACCACCTGCGCCACGATCTCTGCACTGCCCAACTGACGCAACAGACCAGATCGACCGGTCATGCAGAAGGTGCAGCCCACCGCACACCCCACCTGCGTGGACACGCATACGCCACCGCGCGCGAGCAGCACCGCCTCCACGGTCTGCCCGTCCGAGAGCGCAAAGAGCAGCCGCTCGCCTTCGTCGTCGCTGCTCGGCTCTCGAACCTGCAGCCGTGCAAGCCCCGCCAGCGTTTGAATGAGCTCAGGAAGTGCCTGGTCGAGCGTCCGCGGAAAATGATCAGCCGGATGGCGTCTCGGACCGTCCCAGGGCTGCGCGTGGGTCCAGAGCCGCATCACCCGGGCCTCGTG
>JALREG010000302.1 GCA_023253905.1 Burkholderiaceae bacterium | reverse complement strand
TCGACAGAGCGCTCTTTGCGCAAGCGATATCGGATCAGATCGGCAATCGTACCGATCTTGAGGCCATGCTCTCTCGCAAATCGCTCGAGCTCCGGGCGGCGCGCCATCGTGCCATCGTCGTTCATGATCTCGACAATGACGGCCGCCGGCTGCAAGCCGGCAAGCCGAGCGAGATCGCAACCCGCCTCGGTGTGCCCTGCACGAGTCAGCACGCCACCCGGCTGAGCCATGATGGGAAAGATATGCCCAGGCTGACGCAAATCCTGCGGCTCGGCATCGAGCGCCACCGCGGTACGCACCGTATGCGCTCGATCGTGGGCAGAGATACCCGTCGTGACGCCCTCGGCCGCTTCGATCGAGATCGTGAAGTTGGTGCGATGCTCGCGATGCGTATCGCTGACCATCAGAGGCAGTCGCAACTGACGACAGCGCTCTTGAGTCAAAGTCAGACAAATCAGACCGCGCCCGAATCGCGCCATGAAGTTGATGTCCTCGGGGCGTACTTTGTCGGCCGCCATGAGCAAATCGCCCTCATTCTCCCGATCTTCGTCATCGACGATGACGACCATTTTGCCAGCGGCGATATCCGCGAGAATCTCTTCGATCGAATCAAAAGTTTTGGCAGTCATGCGCGCACACTCTCGAGCAGTCGCTCGACATATCGGGCTACTTGATCGACTTCGAGGTTGACTTTGCGCCCCACCGTGAATTCACCAAGCGTCGTTACACTCTGGGTATGGGGAATCAGATTGACACCAAAATCAGCTACACCCACCTCGTTGATGGTGAGACTGACGCCATCGATGGCTACCGAGCCTTTGCGTGCAAAGTAGCGCGCGAGCGCCGGCGGACAACCGAAACTCATGCGTACCGAGCGCGCATCGCTTTCGATCGACCGCACTTCACCCAAGCCATCGACATGCCCGGAGACAAGATGACCACCGAGCGCGTCGCCCGCCCGCAATGCCGGCTCGAGATTGACGCGTGAGCCGACCGACAGAGCGCCCAACGTGGTGAGCGACAGGGTTTCGTTCGATACATCCGCTGCAAAGGTCTGCGCACCGGGCGTCTTATCCAGATCAAGCGCCGTGAGACATACGCCGCTGACGGCGATGCTATCGCCCGGCACCGTGTGATCGAGCCGCAAACTCGTCACCGCGATTCGCAAACGCACGTCACCCTCGCGTCGTTCGAGCGACACGATGCGACCGACGTCCTGCACGATTCCGGTGAACATGACTCAGGCACTCCGAAGTGGGCGCAGCATGATACGGATATCAGGGCCGATCTGGCGAAGATCCGTGGTCTGCCAACGTGAGGCATCGAGCAAACGATCGATCTTGAGCGCCGCGAGCGGACGCCCCTCGGAACCGAGCAGCATGGGCGCGAGATAAATCACGAGCTCATCGACGAGATTTGCGGTGATCAGGGAACCGGCGAGCGTCGCACCGGCCTCGGTCCACACTTCGTTGATCTCGAGCGCGTTCAAGGTCGACAAGACGGCCGGGAGAGACAGTCGACCGCTCGCCTCCAGCGCGATCTCTTTCGAGGTCAAGTGCAACACCTCGCCGGGTTCGGCGAACAACCGCGCGCGCTTTGGAATTCGACCGTCGCGATCGAGCAAAACCCGTAGCGGCTGACGAGCCGAATCCAGCCGCACCGACAACCGAGGATCATCGGCGAGCACGGTGGCGCTCGTGCTCAAGATCGCAGCGCTCTCGGCGCGCCAGCGTTGCACATCCTCGCGCGCGGCGTCACTCGTGATCCAGTGGCTCTCGCCGCTCGCCGTGGCGGTGCGCCCATCGAGACTTGCAGCCATCTTCAAACGCAACCAGGGTCGCTGCCGACGCATGCGACTGAAGAAACCAAGGTTGAGCTCTTCGCCTTCTGCCGCCCGCAAACCTTGCTCGACGACGACACCGGCCTCGCGTAAGCGCGCGGCCCCGCTGCCATCGACGCGTGGATTCGGATCGCCGCTTGCATAGATCACCCGCGCGATGCCAGCGGCGATCAGGGCTTCGCTGCACGGCGGAGTGCGCCCATGGTGATTGCAAGGCTCGAGCGTGACGAAGGCGGTGGCACCGCGAGCGCGCTCGCCCGCCTCGCGCAGTGCAAAAACTTCGGCATGCGGCTCACCCGAGCGCTGGTGCCAACCTTCACCGATGACCTGCTCGCCGAAGGCGATCACGCAGCCGACGCGTGGATTGGGCTGTGTCGAGGTGCGCCCCTGCGCGGCGAGCTCCAGGGCGCGTCCCATGGCGGCGTACTCGAAACTACTCCAGCGCTCAGTCACGTTTGCCACCTTTGGTCTTGCCGATGGCGTCCTTGCCCGCCGCGTCCTTGCTCGCCGCGTCCTCCGCAGACAGCAGTGACAGCTGCCCCTCGAGCGGCTCACGCCGACGACGCACTTTCAACTTGTCGACTTCGTCGCGGAAGGCATCGACGTCTTGAAAGCTGCGATAGACTGAAGCAAATCGAACGTAGGCCACTTCATCGAGATGACGCAATTCGTTCATCACGAACTCGCCGACTTGCCGCGAAGGCACTTCGCGCTCACCGAGACTGCGCAGCCGATGCGTGATCCGCGCGATCGCAGCCTCAATCCGATCTTGTTCGACGGGCCGCTTCTGCAACGCCTTGATGAGACCTTCGCCACCATCGACCGCGTCACGACCGAGGCCTTTGGCGCTGATCGCCCGGCGCTGATCTGTGAGCCGGGGCGCGCGATGTGCGGCGACGCCTTTACGCTGGCCGCACGGGTCAAGGCGGTGCGCGATGGCACGCATGTGTTCCTGAATGATGGGCTTTATGGCTCGTTGTTCGAGTTGGGCCAGATCGGGATCATTGACCGCATCACGGTGCTGTCGCCTGCGGGCGTGCGGCGCACGGGTGCGCAGCATGGCCGGGTCTGCTTTGGTCCGACCTGTGATTCGGTGGACCGACTGCCCGGGGATGTGCCTTTCCCCGATGATATCGCCGAGGGCGATTTCGTGATCTTTGAAGGGATGGGCGCCTATTCCACAGTGACCAACAGCCGCTTCAACGGCTTTGGCGAATTGGGCATGGTCACGGTTTTGGGCCAGAACCTGTAAACTTTTCCGGCCTTTGTGCGAAATTCCAACGGGCGGCCCTTGTGGTCGCCCGTTTTGCGTCATTTTCTTAACCAAGTTCTGTCTAAGCTGAACCTGTTGCCGCCGGATGCGGTTCTTGGGGGTGTGTCACGTCTCTGATCGAACGGATCTCGCGCTGGTGGCGGGCCAAACCCATCGCCACTGCCGAAGCGGCCGCGCCCCCGGCGCCGGGGCGGCAACGCGGCGTTGTCGATCACGTTATCATTCTGGACGGCACGCTTTCGTTGCTGGAGCCGGGATATGAGACGAACGCGGGCCTGTTGTTGAAGCTGTTGCTTGAGGATCAGCAGGGCGTGCATCGCCGGGTCTATTATGAAGAAGGCCTGCAATGGGAAGGCTATCGTCACGCTTGGGGCTTTTTGCAGGGGCGCGGCATCAATCGGCAGATCGCGCGGGCCTATGGCTGGCTTGCCAGCCAGTATCGCCCCGGTGACCGTATCTTTCTGTTTGGCTATTCGCGGGGGGCCTATGCGGTGCGCAGCCTTGCCGGGGTGATTGACCGCGTTGGGTTGGTGCGCCGCGAAAAGGCGGTGGAGCGGGTGATCCGGCTGGCCTATCGGCATTACCGCATGGGGCCGGATCGCCCCGCAGCGCGGGCCTTTGCCCAAAGCTATTGCCATCCCGAGGCCCCGATCGAGATGGTGGGGGTCTGGGATACCGTCAAGGCGCTGGGGCTGCGGCTGCCATTGCTGTGGATGCTGACCGACAAGAAATACCAGTTTCACAATCACCATCTTGGTGCCTCTATCCGCCATGGGTTTCAGGCGCTGGCGCTGCATGAAACGCGTGCGGTGTTTGACCCTGTGATGTGGGATTGCCCGCCGGGATGGGAGGGCAATGTGCAGCAGGTCTGGTTCCGCGGCGGGCATTCGGATGTTGGCGGGCAGGTTGGCACCTATCCTGCTGCGCGCCCCTTGGCCAATATCCCGCTGGTCTGGATGCTGGAAAAGGCCACTACGATGGCGACCGGCTCCTTGTGCCAGAGCAGCACGAGCGGCGGTCCCGCCAGAAAGCCCAGCGCACCCAGCCGCACCGCGCGCTCACGTCCATCTTTCGTCCTGTGATCCTCCAGCTCTGGACCACGCCACGCCTCCGCCAAATCGGCGTAAACCTGCGGCACACCTTGCCAAACGCCGAGCATCGCGGTGAAGACCGTGCACCAGAAGCCGAGCAGGAAAACGAGTCGCGCCCACGGACCCGCCACCGTGCCCAGCCGGTCCGCCACATCCAGCGCGAGCCGCGCCCCGCCCCCGCGGGCCTCCACCCCGGCTGCGATCACCACCAGCGCGACGCCGAAAAATCCCGTGAAAACATAAGCCAGCCGGACATCCGAACGCATCGCCCCGAGCCGTTCCGCCCCCCGCCAGCCTTCGCCGCGCATCCAGTAACCGTAACAGATCACGGTGAGGCTGCCGCCGATTCCGCCCAACAATGCGAGGACCTGGGGCGTTCCCCCTGCGGGGATCAGCGGCAAGGCTAGCCCGCGGAACAATCCGGCGATCGAGGGCCCCGTGAGAACCGCGCAGCCGAGCACACACAATGCCATCACCGCGACGAGCGCCTTCATGACCCGCTGGAAACCGGCGTAACGGTTCCCCGCCACCAACGCCGCCGCGGCCACCGCATGGACCGCCCCCCACTGCGCCGTCGTGCCGAATCCCGCGAGGCTCGCCCCGGCGATCCCGCACGCGCTGCTCAGGGACGCTCCGACCATGAAGCTCCAGAAAAGCA
>JALREG010000400.1 GCA_023253905.1 Burkholderiaceae bacterium | reverse complement strand
CGGCAGGCCCCTCGCCGATCATGATGTCGATCTGATAGTCCTCAAGCGCCGGGTAAAGTATTTCCTCGACGACCGGTGACAGGCGATGGATCTCGTCGATGAAAAGCACGTCATTGCGTTCGAGGCTGGTGAGAATCGCGGCGAGATCGCCCGGGCGTTCAATCACCGGCCCGGAGGTCTGGCGAAGCTTGACGCCCATCTCGGCGGCAACAATGTGTGCGAGCGTGGTCTTGCCCAGTCCGGGCGGGCCGAATAGCAGAAGGTGGTCCAGCGCCTCGCCGCGGCCGCGTGCGGCGGCAATGAAAATTTCCAGCTGCTCGCGAATCTTGCGCTGACCGACATAATCGGCGAGGGTACGCGGTCGAAGCGCCCGCTCGACCACATCCTCGGTGGGGGACGTGCTGGCCGCCGAAACGATCCGATCGTTTTCAATCATGGTGTGAGCGTGCCCGGCGCAGGTCAGTTCTTGCCAAGCTGGCGCAGTGCCTGCCGGATGCCGTCAGAAACCGATACGTCGGGTGGCAGGCCTCGGAGGGCCGCCTGCGCTTCACGTTCGGAGTAGCCCAGTGCGATCAAGGCACGAACGATATCGACCCCGGCATCGACCGTGACCGCTGTGCCCGATGCGTGGGGAAGTGCCGGCGCGAGTTTGCCTTTGAGTTCGAGCAGCAGACGCTCAGCGGTTTTCTTGCCTATGCCAGGCACCTTGAGCAGACGCGCGCTTTCCTGAAGCGCTACAGCCTGGGTGAGATCGGCCACCGACATGCCAGACAACACAGCCAGCGCGGTTCGCGGGCCGACGCCGGAAATGCGGATCAGTTGCCGGAAGGTGTCACGCTCGGGGGCGGTAAGAAAACCGTAGAGGAGCTGCGCGTCTTCGCGGACAATGAATTCGGTGAGCAGTACCACCCGCGTCCCGATCTCGGGCAGGTCGTAGAAGCTGCTCATGGGGACATCGACTTCGTACCCCACGCCGCCCACATCGACCAGCACGGTCGGTGGAGATTTTTCGAGCAGCAGTCCTGAAAGGCGACCGATCATCTGGCGATCTTAGCAGCCCCTGCTGCTAGCGGCCGCGAAGGCGCCCGCCGCGTGAGCGGGCGCCGCTCCGGGCGGTGCGCGCCAGAATGCCGGCGGCCCCCAGCTGGCCGGAGAGTGCAGACGCGTGGGCGTGGCAGATGGCGCAGGCCAGAGCGTCGGCCGCATCGGCTGATGGGTCGCTGGGCAGTTGCAGCAGCCGCCGCACCATCGCCTGCACCTGCTCCTTGCCCGCACGGCCATAGCCCACCACCGACTGTTTGACCTGCAGCGCCGTGTATTCGTGAACGGGGAGATCGCGGATAGCCAGCGCCGCGACCGCTGCTCCGCGTGCCTGACCGAGCGCGAGCGTTGCCTGCGGGTTGATGTTGACGAACACGATTTCCACTGAGGCGAGGTCGGGCTTCCAGGTGTTGATCACCTCGGTGATGCCCTCGTGAATGGTGCGAAGCCGCGGGGCGAGTTCGCCGTCGGGGACGCGGATCACGCCGCTTGCGAGATAGCCGAGCGTCGCCCCGCGCTTTTCAATCACACCAAAGCCTGTCCGGCGAAGGCCGGGGTCGATACCGAGGATGCGCACGAAGGTGATCCGCTGGTGCGTCAGTGCCGGAAGTGCCGGACCCCGGTAAAGACCATAGCGATGCCGCGCTCATTGGCTGCGGCGATCACCTCGTCATCGCGTACCGAACCGCCTGGCTGGATGACCGCGACCGCACCGCCGTCGGCGAGCACATCGAGCCCGTCGCGAAACGGAAAGAAAGCGTCTGAAGCAACCACCGACCCCTTAAGAGACAGCCCGGCCGCTTCGGCCTTGATGGAGGCGATGCGCGCAGAATCGAGTCGACTCATCTGACCCGCGCCCACGCCAAGCGTCATGCCACCGCTGCAGTAGACGATGGCATTGCTCTTCACAAACTTGGCCACCGTCCAGGCAAACATCAGGTCGCGTAGCTGAGCCGCGTCGGGCGGTCGCTGGGTCACCACTTTGAGATCGGCTGCCTGGAGAATGTGATTGTCAGCGGTCTGGATCAGCATGCCTGAGCCCACCCGTTTCACATCCAATGCGTTTTGGCCGCGCTCCCAGTCAGTTGCTCCGCCCGGTGGCAGAGCGATCTCAAGGAGGCGGACATTGGCCTTGCCCTTGAAGACCGCGAGCGCCGCGTCTGAAAACGCCGGCGCGATCACCACCTCGACAAACTGTTTCGAAACAGCCTGCGCGGCCGCCTCATCAATCAGGCGGTTGAAAGCGATGATACCGCCGAAGGCAGACGTGGGGTCGGTGCTGAAGGCCTTCCGGTAGCACGCCAGGGGATCGTCACCGATCGCGACACCGCAGGGGTTGGCGTGTTTGACGATCACACAGGCGGGGCCGTCGAAAGACTTGACGCATTCCCACGCTGCATCGGCATCGGCGATGTTGTTATAGGACAGTTCCTTGCCGTGGATTTGACGTGCGGTGACAAGCGACCCCGGCGCAGGATGGAGATCGCGGTAGAAGGCCGCCTGCTGGTGTGGATTTTCGCCGTAGCGAAGGTCCTGGACCTTGACGAAGCGGCCGTTTGCCTGGCTGCCAAAGAGCGCGTGCGTGCCATCAGGCTGGATTCGCGACAGGTAGTCGCTGATCGCCGCGTCGTAGTTGCTGATCCGGTTGAATGCGGCAACCGACAGCGCGAATCGGGTGGTATCGCTGAGTGCTCCTGAACCCCGAAGCTCAGCCAGCACCTGCGGGTACTGAGAGCTGTCTGTGAGCACGCCCACATCACGCCAATTCTTGGCCGCACTGCGCACCATTGCCGGTCCGCCGATGTCGATATTCTCGATGGCGTCTTCCAGCGTGCACCCGGGCCTGGATACGGTCGCTTCGAAGGGGTAAAGATTGACCACCAGAAGATCGATCGTGCTGATGGCGTGCGCTGCGAGCGCGGCCATGTGGTCGGGCAGGTCGCGGCGGGCGAGCAGACCGCCATGGATGGCCGGGTGGAGTGTCTTCACCCTGCCATCCAGCATTTCCGGAAAGCCGGTGTGCGCTGAGACCTCGGTGACCGGGAGACCCGCATCGGCCAGCAGTTTCGCGGTTCCGCCGGTGGAGAGCAGTTGAATGCCCAGGGCATGCAACGCCTGGGCGAGTTCAACGATGCCGGTCTTGTCTGAGACGCTGATCAGAGCCTGACGGACGGGTCGCATGGATTCAGTTCCCGGAGTAAAGGTAGAGGGCGCGCACCACACGGCAGGCGTCAGCCTGCGTCATCAAGTAATCCGTGATTGAGCAGCTTCTTTCGAAGCGTATTTCGATTGATGCCCAGCATTTCGCTCGCCCGCACCTGGTTACCGTCGGCTGCCCGCATGACCACTTCGAGAAGCGGCCGCTCGACCGCCTGGATGACCATGTCATAGACCCCCGACGGCATCTGCCCGTCCAGATCGTGGAAGTATTTTTCCAGACTGCGGGTGATCACTTCATCGATCATGGTTCCGCGGCTCATTGGGGCAGACCTTTCATGTCGCAGGCGGAACCCGCCATGTACCGGGGGAAGTCTTGATCGAACCAGCGCTCGAGTGCCGCGAGCTGCGCCTCGGGGGTTTCAATGGGGTAAAACACATTGCGCAGGAAATCGATTGCCCCGGGTTCGTCGGCCAGATACCAGCCCACGTGTTTGCGTGCGGTGCGCACGCCCGTGAACGGGCCATGGAATTCGTAGTGATCGATCAGGTGCTCACGGAGCAGCGCGCGCAACGCCTCGCGCGCAGGGGCCGCGGGTGGGGCTTCGCCGGCGAGCGCAGCCGCGATCTCACGAAAAATCCAGGGACGCCCTTGCGCTGCACGGCCAATCATCACGCCGTCGGCACGTGTGTGCTGGAGCACGGCGATGGCCTGTGCGGGGCTGCCAATGTCGCCATTGGCCACGACAGGCACGCTGACCGCCGCCTTGACCTCGGCAATGGTGTCGTATTCGGCATGCCCCGTAAATCCGCAGGCACGGCTGCGGCCATGCACGGTGATCATGGCGGCCCCTGCTACCTCAGCGAGTTGGGCCAGACGCACGGCATTGCGACGTTGCCGATCGGGACCGGTGCGCATCTTGACCGTGACCGGCACGCTGACCGCGTTCGCTACCGAATCGATGATGGCGAGCGCGAGTTCCTCGTTGGCCATCAGCGCGGAGCCCGCCTGCAGATTGCACACCTTCTTGGCGGGGCACCCCATGTTGATGTCAATGATCTGCGCGCCCCGGTCAACGTTGTAGCGCGCCGCCTCGGCCATCATGAGCGGATCGGCACCTGCGATCTGCACCGACCGCGGCTCTATTTCGCCGGAATGATCGATGCGTCGAGAGGTTTTGACCGATTTCCAGAGCGCGGGGTTGGAGGCAGCCATTTCCGAGACCGCATAGCCTGCGCCCAGGCGCTTGCACAACTGGCGAAATGGTCGATCGGTGACGCCTGCCATCGGAGCCACGATAACCCGGTTGCGGAGCTGATGGGGCCCGATTTGAATCATAAAAGCGGCTGGCCGGTTCAACGAGAGGCGCGATTCTACTGAAAACCGATCTGCACAAAAAATCGGCAGTTTGTTTCAGCGGCTGCGGATCCCGAACATGAGGCCGCGCGCGATCGTGCGCCGGAGGGGTGCGCAGAAATCAATCAGGGTGAGCGCAGCCGCGTGTACCGGCTTCAATAAATCCGGGCCGGTGAGCGTGGCAAGCAGATCGGTGGTTGCGACCAGGGTCTCGCGATCACGGCGACGATGATTCTCAAACCGGTCTAGCGCAGCCGCGAGCGATCCGGCCTGTGCCCGCCAATCGCCGAGCACACGCGCCAGCACCGCAGCATCGCGCAGACCCAGATTGAGACCCTGACCCGCCACCGGATGCAATGCCTGCGCCGCATTGCCGATCGCGACCTGATCGGGTGCCGGCCGCAGTGGTCCGATGCGGCGCGTGACAGGACTGACGTGACGGGTGCCGCGCAGCGTGATGCGACCGAGTCCAGGACCGAACGTCTGATAGAGCGCACTGCCAAACGCCGCCTCGGACAGCTCTGCTCTCGCCCGGCATTGCAGCTGGGGCGCGCACCAGACCAACGCGCGTCGGCGCGGCTCGGGCAAGGGCAGCAGAGCGAGCGGTCCTTCGCTGGTAAACCGCTCATAGGCCCAGCCTGGACAGTCGCGCTCCACTTCCACCTCTGCAAGGAGCGCCATCTGCTCGAACTCGCGTGTCCGGTGCCCGGGTCGCTGCTCGGCTTCGCCATCGGCGATCACGGTGAGCAGGGGCTGTTCGCCGGAAGCGGTCTGATCGTGAAGCGGCCTCGCGAGGGGTGCGCGCAGCTCGATCGACTCTCGTAGCAGCCGATGGAGCGTGCCGTAGCGAAACACCGCGCCGAGCAAGGGCGTACCCAGCTCGGAGGCGCGGATGCGCGTACCACCCGAGGCGCGCGCGCGGCTGACATCAACCACCGTGATTGGTGCAGCCAGACCTGGCGATTCAAGGAGCGCATTGGGCGCGCACTGCGGCACCACTCGACCGAGCGTCTGGAGACTGCCGAGCGATACGGCGAGGGCCCGTGAGCCCAGCCAATCGGGCAGGTCGGCGTCAATCGGATCAGCGATCAGCGCCTGGCGATCAATGCCTTCACGTTCAAGAAGCAGCCGGAGCGCAAGCGCAACCGGTCCGCGTCCTTCGATACGGATCATGAAGGCTCAGCCGCGCATCAACGCTTCAATATCGCTCGCGGCCTTCGGCACCTTAGCGGTGAGAATCTCGCAGCCCGATTCGGTGACGAGCGCGTCGTCCTCGATGCGGATGCCAATGTCATGAAAATGGCGCGGAATGTCGTCTGCGGCGCGCACATAAAGTCCGGGCTCCTCGGTGAGCACCATGCCAGGCCGCAGGATCCGCCAGGGCTTTTCCGATCCGGTGGCCGCTTCGCCCGGCTCACGATAATCACCGCAGTCATGGACATCCATGCCCAGCCAGTGGCCGGTGCGGTGCATGTAAAAGCGACGGTAAGCCCCAGACTCGATCGCTGCATCGAGCGGGCCGCTGATCAGACCGCAGTCAATCAGCCCCTGGGCGAGTACTTTTACGGCGGCGTTGTGCGGATCAATGAAGCGCATGCCGGGGCGAGTGGCTGCGATCGCCGCCTGCTGGGCCTCGAGCACGATGTCGTAGAGCGTGCGCTGGGCGCCACTGAAACGCCCGGATACGGGGAAGGTACGGGTGATGTCGCTTGCGTAGCCATCGAGCTCGCAGCCGGCATCGATCAGCAGCAATTCGCCCTCGGTCAGACGGGCATCGTTGGCGCGGTAGTGAAGCACGCAGGCGTGACGACCGCTTGCCACAATCGAACCGTAGGCCGGCGCCTTCGACCCCCCCATGCGGAATTCATGTTCGAGTTCGGCTTCGATCTCGAACTCGAACCGGCCGGGGCGGCTTGCCCGCATGGCGCGCACATGCGCGGCTGCCGAGATATCGGCCGCGCGCTGCATGATGTCGATCTCGTGCGCATCCTTGATCAGCCGCATGTCGTCGATGAGCGAGCGAACTTCAAACACCTGGCCGGGCGCGCTCACGCCTGCGCGCGCCTGTCCGCGGACCGAATTAAGCCAGCGGGCGACGCGGGCATCCTGGGCGCTGTCAGCACCGATGGCGGTGAAGATCGCTGGCCGGTCGGCGAGTAGCCGCGGCAGCTCTTCGTCGAGCTTATCGATGCTGAGCGCGTGGTCGAAACCAAATTTTTCGCGCGCGAGCTGAGGGCCAAACCGGTAGCCATCCCAGATTTCACGCTCTTCGTTTTTGTCCCGGCAGAAAAGCCGTGATTCTGCTCCGCTGCCATCGACGCTTAGCACCAGTACAGCCTCGGGTTCAGTAAAACCGGTGAGGTAATAAAAGTAGCTGTCCCAGCGATAGGGGTAGTGCGCGTCGCGGTTTCGGATCACTTCAGGCGCGGTGGCAATGACCGCAATGCCTCCTCCGCGCTCGCGGATCAGTTGGGCCAGACGCTGACGACGGTCGTGATAGGGCTGCATGGTGGGCTCGATCAGGAGGGAAAACGGTGTCTGGTCGCGGGGTCGGCGACGCCACCCCGTAATTCTGCATCGAGTTGCGCAAGGCGTGCCGGGGTGCCCACGTCGGTCCAGATGCCGTCAAAGCGTTCGGCGCCGATCAGGCCGCGCCCGGCCGCATCGCGTAGAAGCGGGCCCAGCTTGGCGGCTTCGCCATCGGGCAATGACTCGAAGAGCGAAGGATGATAGACGCCGATGCCGCTGAAGGTGAGTCGCCTGGACGAGCCCTGGCCGAGGAGCCCTGAGTCGAGCGTGAAGTCCCCCTCGGGGTGATGGTCAGGATTGGGAACCAGCACACACCAGCCGATGAGCCCGCCCGCGTTCATCTGGCTGGCAATGGTGCGCGCCCGCGTAATCGGCCAGCGCGTAAAAACATCGCCATTGACCACCAGAAAAGGACGCTCCCCCAGAAGCCCTAACGCTCTGCGGATTCCGCCAGCCGTTTCAAGTGCCGGATGCTCGGGTGAATACGAAACCGACAGACCCCAGGCGGATCCGCTCCCCACCCAGTCACACAACACGTCGCCACAATGCGCGTGATTGATGACCACTTCGGTGAAGCCGGCCTCTGCGAGCGCCTGCAGATGCCATCCCAGTAGCGGCTGCCCACCCGCGACCAGCATGGGTTTGGGGCACTGATCGGTGAGCGGACGCATTCGCTCGCCGCGGCCCGCTGCCAGAATCATTGCGCGCATGGGAAGCGGACCCCGCTTACCGGGGCTCAGAAGGTGTAACCCGGTTGGGCCGGCGCGAGGCTCTCCACCGCCTCGAGCACCTGCACCAGGCCGGAGAGCGCCTGATAGCGACGGGCGGCCGCGAGCGCGTAGCCCAACACCCGAGGCAAATCGGCAAGGTAGCGCGACTTACCGTCGCGGTGCTTGAGTCTGGCGAAGATTCCCAGCACTTTCAGCTGCCGCTGCAAGCCCATCCATTCGAAATCGCGATAGAAGCTGCCGAAATCGTCAGCTACCGGCAGCCCTGCCTTGCGAGCGGCCTCCCAATACCGGATCGCCCAGTCGATCTGACGCTCTTCGGGCCAGTCAATGTAGGCATCCCGCAGCACGGACACCAGGTCGTAGGTAATGGGTCCGTATACGGCGTCCTGAAAATCGAGCACACCCGGGTTGCGCTCTTCTTCAATTCGCATCAGGTTGCGGCAGTGCCAGTCCCGGTGAACATAGACCCGGGGTTGGGCCAAGGCCGCGTTCGCGAGCAGGTCAAAGGCGTGCTTCAGCAGTTCTTTGTGCGGGTCGGAGAGCACCACGCCCTTGTGGCGAGCGACATACCAGTCGGGATAGAGCTGCATTTCGCGATCAAGCAGCGCCCGATCGTAGTCGGGAAATACGCCGGGCTGGCTGGCAAGCTGCAGTTTAACGAGCGCGGCCGCCGCGTCCTGGTAGAGGCCGTTGGCCGATTCGATATCAAGGCAAGACAGGTACGTGTCATGGCCCAGATCTTCGAGCAGCAGCAGGCCCGAGTCGAGGTCAGCATCGATCACCGCAGGCACGCTGAGGCCCGCCTCGCGCAGGATGGCCGCTGCATGCAGGAAAGGTCGGCAATCTTCGCGAGCAGGGGGCGCGTCCATCACGATCAGACTGCCGCCTTGCGCCGCCGTAGAATCGATCCGGAAATAACGCCTGAAGCTGGCATCGTCAGACGCGGGGCGCAGGCTGTCTAGCTGCAGACTCAGACGATCGGCGCGCTGTGTGAGCCAGCGTTGCAGAAGCGATAGACGCGGGTCAGAGACGGGCGAGGTCATGGAAAGTTGTCGGCGCGCAGGAGAGGGGTGATCCCTATAATAGTCGATCGACTCTGACCGCCCGCTGTCGCTCAGGTCTGCCCGGGCCAATCCGATGCCGTGCTGCCAGCGCAAGCGCCTCAACCCTCAACCCGGCATGCCCCCGATGAACCGTCGCCCGCCAAGTCTGTTGTCCGCCCTCACGGCGGCGGGGCTGCTGGGCTTTGTCATGACGCACGGGGTTGCGCAGCCGGCGGGGCCCGGGTTTGTGCTGAAGCTCGATGGCACGCTCACCGAGGCCCGAGCGCCTTCGCAGGCGCTCCCCGCCTATGCTCGCGCCTGGGTCATAGAGGGGCGGCCTGAGGAGCAGACCACGCTCATTGGCGATGCGGAGGTGCGCCGCGCAGGCAGCGTCATTCGCGGTGATCGAATCACCTACACCTCGTCGACCGACGAACTGGTGGCAACCGGCAATGTCCGTGTGACGCGTGACGGCAATGTCTTTACTGGCCCCGCCCTGCAGTTGCGGGTGGATGCCAACGAGGGAACCTTCACCAGCCCTGATTACTACCTCGCGCTTCAGGGGGGCGGGCGCGGGCATGCGGATCGAATTGATTTTCTGGGACCCGGGCGTGCGCTTGCCTCGCGCGCCACGTTCACCACCTGCGGCCCTGAGACACCTGACTGGCAGATCTCGAGCCGCTCGCTCTTCATCGACCAGGATGACGACCGGGGGGTAAGCCGGAGCGCACTGTTGTCGTTCAAGGGGGCGCCGCTACTTGCTTCCCCGTATTTCGCGTTTTCTTTAGGTAACGAGCGTAAATCGGGATTTCTTGCTCCCTCCTTCGGCATCACTTCACGCAGCGGCGTCGACCTGATGGTGCCCTGGTACTGGAATATCTCGCATAACACCGATGCCACCCTCTATCCCCGGGTCAGTACTCGCCGCGGTATGCAACTGGGCGGTGAAGTCCGCTATCTGAGGGATAACTTCGCTGGGGAAACCCGCTTTGAGGCCAACCCCTATGACCAGGAGGCGGGCAGCTCGCGTCATTTCTGGCACACCCGGCAGAGCTTCAGCAATCTGGGCGGCTGGGCCGGGGGCTGGGACATGCGAGGCGTGTCGGATGATCGCTACTTTGTCGATTACTCGCGTTCGATCGTGACCAGTGCGGACCGGGTGCTGCCCAGAACGGTGAGTTTTGGCCGCGGCTTGAGCGAAGACTGGTCGATGACGGTCCTGGTTCAGAAGTTCCAGTCGATTCTGGACGCAAGGCCTGGCCCTTACGAACGCGAGCCGCAGGTGGTGACCCGTTGGCTGGCTCGCGATCGAGGCGGGTTCGACATGAACAGCACGTTCGATGTGACCCAATTCATCTCGCCGGATGCCATCCGCCCGTCGGGCACCCGAATGGTGGCTAACCCCTCTGTTTCCTGGCCGATCCGCCGTCCGGGATGGTTTGCGGTGCCGAAGGCGAATGTGCACGCAACCAGCTATCAGGTGAACACTGCGCTGGGGTCCGACTATGGGCTCCAGCGTGTGGTGCCCACGCTGTCGTTCGATTCCGGGATGGTGTTTGAGCGGCCGTATGCCTATGCGGGGCGAGACATCACGCAAACGCTCGAACCTCGCCTCTTCTACGTGCGCACCCCGTTTCGCGACCAGAGCGCGTTTCCGGTTTTCGATACTGCACCGGCCGATTTCAATTTCGCCCAGCTGTTCTCGGACAACACCTTTATTGGAAACGATCGGATTGCTGATGTGAATCAGCTCACTGCCGCTGCAGTCTCGCGGCTGGTCGATCCTCAGACCGGGATCGAAGGGCTGCGGTTCGCAACCGGTTTTCGCAGCTATTTTTCAGATCAGCAGGTGTCGATTCCTGGTGTTGCGCCGCGCACGGACCGGCGCTCCGACCTGCTGGTGGCCGCGGCGGGGCCACTCGGGTCACACTGGTCCATTGATACCGGCCTCCAATACAGCATGGCCACCACGGTGTTGCCGCGGTTCAGCGTGGTGGGCCGTTATCTCCCCCCGGACGGTCGGGTGCTGAATGCGGGCGTGCGATACCGACGGGACCAACTCGGGCAAATTGACGTCTCCACCCGATGGCCCATTGTCGACGGCTGGAATTCCCTGGTTCGGCTCAACTACTCTTTCCTGTCCGAGGGCTATGACCCGGTGAGCCGGGTGGAAAACACCCGAGGGTTCGTCGAATCGCTCGTGGGCTTCGAATACACGGCATCATGCTGGGCGCTGCGGGTGCTCACCCAGCAGTTCCGAACGGCAGCCAATGCCAGCACCACCGCGTTTTTCCTGCAGCTCGAGTTGAATGGCCTTGGCACGATCGGGCAGAATCCGTTTCTCGTGCTGCAGCGGAACATTCCCGGATACCGCCTGCCTCAGGGCACTTTTGAACCGGGCTCTCGTTATTTCGGCTACGAATGATGGATGGGGCCATGCTGAATCGTCCGCGGACCGGTTTAATTGCGTTGCTGCTTGCGTGTGTCTGCGGGCTCTCCTCAGCGCAGACCACCCGCCTGCAAAACCTGAATTCGCTCGACTCGGTGGTGGCGGTGGTCAACGCCGAGGTCATCACCCGGCAGGAGCTTTCGCGGCAGGTCGACCTCGTGCGCCGTCAGCTCGATAGCCGGAAGATCGAGGTCCCCCCCGCCGATGTGCTCGCCTCGCAGGTGCTCGAACGCATGATTCTTGATCGTGCACAGCTACAGACCGCGCGGGATGGCGGAATCCGTGTCGATGACGCGCAACTCGAACGGGCTATCAGCGGTATTGCGAGTGAACGCGGGTTGTCGGTGGCTGATTTTCGCAGTCGGGTCGAGCGCGAGGGCATTGCCTGGGAGCGGTTTCGTCGCGACATTCGACAGGAGATGATCCAGGCACGGTTGCGAGAGCGCGAGGTTGACAGCCGCGTTCAGATCAGTGACGCCGATGTGGAGGCGTTCATCGCCGAGCGCGAGCGGCTGGCCAGTGAAAACGCCGAATTCGAGCTGGCCCAGATTCTGGTCCGGGTGGCCGAAGGCGCCTCGAGCGATGACATTCAAAAGCGTCGTTCGCGGGCCGAGGAAGTGCTTTCGGCGGTCTCGCGTCCCGGCAGTGATTTTTCGGCGCTTGCAGCGACTTATTCCGACGCCGGTGACGCCATGACGGGCGGGTCGCTTGGCTGGCGTAGCGCCGATCGCCTGCCGCAGATTTTTGTCGAGGCGGTGAAGACGCTTCAGCCAGGGGGGGCCACGATCGTTCGGAGCCCCAACGGTTTTCATGTACTCAAGCTGGTTGGCAAGCGCGCGGTGTCAGGAGCGGGGTCCAATGATGCCGCCGTCACGCAGACCCGGGTCCGGCACATCCTGCTGAGGGTAAGCGACAACCAGAGCGAGAGCGAGGCGCGACGCCGGGTCGACGATCTGCGCGGGTTGATCGAACGCGGCGCTGACTTTGCTGACCTCGCCCGTCAGAATTCAGCAGATGGCACGGCCGGTCGCGGGGGCGATCTCGGTTGGATCCTGCCGGGTGACACGGTGCCCGATTTCGAACGCGCCATGAATGCACTCGCCCCCGGACAGACCAGCCAGCCGGTTCGCACGCCGTTCGGGTTTCACCTCATCCAGGTGCTCGAGCGCCGGCAGCAGGCGGCCTCGGGCGAGCGCGCGCGGGCAGTGGCCAAGCAGGCGCTCCGTGAGCAGCGGGGTGAAGAGGTCTGGCAGGACTGGCTTCGGCAGTTACGCGACAGCACCTACGTCGAATATCGACTCGATGAACGCTGAGCGGCGTGCAGGGGCCTGGCAGCGGCCGCCCAGGGCCGTAGCCGGGCATGTCGCTCGCAAACGGTTCGGCCAACATTTCCTGGCCGACCGGTCTGTTCTGTCGGCGATCGTTCAGGCGATCTCACCCACGGCCTCCGACGGTTTACTTGAGATCGGCCCCGGGCTCGGTGTGCTCACTGCCGAACTGCTCCGGGCCGTACCACGCCTGGCAGCGGTCGAGATCGACCGCGACTTATGTGAGCGGCTACGCCGGCGCTTCGGACCCGAGCGGCTTTGCCTGTTCGAGGCCGATGCGCTGAGCTTCAATCCCGTCGATGCAGCGGCCGCGCTTGGGGTCACCCGGCTACGCGTGGTGGGTAACTTGCCCTACAACATCTCTAGTCCGCTCATGGTGGCGCTGGTTGAAGCCCGTCACCTGATCCGTGATCAGCATTTTTTGCTGCAGAAGGAAGTGGTAGAGCGGATCGCAGCCGCGCCAGGCTCGACCAGCTTTGGTCGCCTGAGCGTCATCCTGCAGGCGTTCTACGAGGTGGAGCTTCTGTTTGAGGTGCCGCCCGAAGCCTTCGATCCGCCCCCTCGGGTCGATTCGGCGGTTCTCAGAATGATCACCCGCGAACGTCCGCTCACCGAAGATCTGGCCGCACTTCAGGCGGTCCTGACCCCGGCCTTCGCGCAGCGGCGAAAAATGCTCCGCTCCACACTCATTCCATGGCTTCGCGAGCGTGGAGTGGATGCGTCGAACCTGAACGGTGAGCGCCGCGCGGAGGAGATCAGCGTGGCGCAATACTGCGCGCTCGCTGATCAGCTGCGCTCGATCAACTCAATCTTGTAGCCGTCGGGATCCTGCACGAAGGCAATGACCGACGTGCCGCCCTTGACCGGGCCCGCCTCGCGAGTGATCGTGCCGCCGGCGGCGCGAATGCGTTCGCAGGCTGCCGCGGCGTTGTCGACAGCGATGGCAATGTGTCCGAACCCGGCGCCCAGGTCGTAGCGATCCACCCCGTAGTTGTAGGTGAGTTCGAGCACCGAATCGCTGGTCTCGTCGCCGTAGCCCACGAAGGCAAGCGAATATTTCTGTTCAGGGCGATCGGAAGTGCGCAGCAGCTTCATTCCCATCAGCTCGGTATAGAAGTGAATGGAGCGTTGCAGGTCGCCAACCCGGATCATGGTGTGCAGGATGCGCATGGTGAGATGTCCTGAAAGTGATAATCGGAGCGATCAGCCCTCGGGCATATCGTCGTAATGATGCTTGAGTGAGTCGCGCACGCGCTCGTAGTCTGGAAAGAGGCGTTCCACCACTGCCCAGAAACGGGGCCCGTGATTGAGTTCCACCAGATGGGCGAGCTCATGCGCGATCACGTAGTCGACAACCTCGGCAGGGAAATGAACGAGTCGCCAGTTGAGTCGGATTGCGCCGTCGGGACCGCAACTGCCCCAGCGGGTGCGCGCCGAGGATAGTGCCCAGCGCGAGGGGGCCCGGCCCAGCCGCTCGGCGAAAATCGGAATCTGTCGGCCAAACACTTCGCGGGCCTGCTCGCGAAACCACTTCTGGAGCAGTTCGCGAATGGCCTCGGTCTTTGCGTCGGCCGCGAGCCCAACCAGCAGGAGATCGCCCTCGCGGCGTACGCCGCTCATCGCGGGAGCCAGGGTGAGGGTCAGGGTATGGCCCAGCAGCCGGATGGGCGCGCCATGTTCCCAGCGCGGCATCATGTCCTGGCGGCGGCGCTCGTGATCCTGCCACTCGGCGAGTTTGCGCAGAATCCAGTCGGCCTTTTCCTGCAGCGCGCGTTCGATCTCCCAGATCGGTACCCAGCGTGGCGCGCTCACGCGAAGGCCCCGGCCGTCGATCTGAAAGCCGATCGTGCGACGGCGACTGCGCACCAGCTCCCACCGAACGGGCTGATGTCGAAGCATCGCAAAGCGCCGGCTCTGGGGCGGCGACGATGCTTCGGGTGGGGCGTCGAACTGCAGCGTGAGCTGGCTGGCGGAGGGCGGTACCGGGCGAGGTTTACGTCGAAAAAGCTGGAGCACGTTCAAGAGACTTTCGATTCCGGGTCGGTGGCGGCAGGGAGGTAGCGTTCGGGACTTAAGCGACGCATTTCAGATTCGATCCATTGCTCGACTGCCCGATTGAGGGCGTCTGGGCTGAGACCATTCGAGGCGATGGGTGGACCAATCGATACAGTGATGGTACCGGGTCGTTTGATGAATGCTTTGCGCGGCCAGCATTCACCGGAATTCACGGCGATGGGGACCACGGGAGCACCGGTGCGCACGGCAAGGCGCGCGCCACCTGATTTGTAACGGCCTTGCGAGCCGACCGGCGTTCGGGTGCCTTCGGGGAACATGATGATCCACCGCCCCTGTGCGAGCTTCTCGGCCCCCTGGATGGCGACGTGCTCGAAGGCGTCTGCGCCCCGACCGCGATTGATATGGATCATGTCGAGAAGCGCGATACCCCAGCCGAAAAAAGGCAGCCATAACAATTCGCGCTTGAACACGAAGCAGAGTTCGCGCGGCATGTAAGACGGGTAGAACAGTGTCTCCCACGCCGACTGATGCTTCGACAGCAGGATCGCTGGTCCGTCGGGCAGGTTAGACATGCCGCGAATTTCCCAGCGGATACCGAGAATGGCCCGAGCAGCGATCACTTGCCAGCGTGGCCAGGCGATGGTGATCCGGTAGCGAAGCGGCCGAGGCAGTGGCGCCATCAGGAGGCATAGAAACGCCATAGGCACCACCGTCACCGCCTGAAATATCAGGAAGGTGACGGCCCGCGCAGCCCCAAGCGCAGGCGGGGGGGCTGGCAGTGGCGGGGCAGGCTCAGCCAACCGAGAGCCTTGAAATGTCGGCGACGCCGTTCATCAGAGCGTGCAGGCGGGTGAGCAGTGCAAGCCGATTGGCGCGCAGTGCCGGGTCATCGACCATCACCATGACTTCATCAAAGAAGCGATCGACCGGCTCGCGCGCCTCGGCGAGCAGAGCAAGGGCGGCGCCGTAGTCATGCAGACCCAATCGTGCCGAGACCTCGGGCTCGAGTCGTGACACAGCCTCGCCGAGCGCGACCTCTGCAGGTTCAACCAGCCGCGCCGGGTCGGTGGCAGGCGCCGCTTCGGCTCCGGATTTACGCAGCAGGTTGCCGATTCGCTTGTTGGCGGCAGCCAGCGCTTGCGCCTGCGGGAGCTGGGAAAACGCACGCACGGCCTCGAGTCGGTCGGGCACCCGGGCGAGATCTGCCGGGCGTTGTTCGACGACCGACGCGGTTTCCTGGGCGCTATAGCCCCGTTCGCGCAGGTAACCCGATAGCCGCTCATGAAGGAAGGTTTCGAGCTCGGCTGGGGCGGGTTTGACCCGATCGCCGAAGGCCGAAAATGCCGCGTTGATGAGGGCGGGTAGCGGCAGCGACAGCCGCTTTTCGATCAGGATCCGGATCACGCCCAGCGCATGGCGCCTGAGCGCAAAGGGGTCTTTGTCACCGGTGGGGAGCTGTCCGATTCCGAACATGCCAGCAAGCGTTTCGAGCTTGTCGGCGAGCGCGAGGAGGGTTCCGCACTCACTTTGCGGCAGTGCGTCGCCCGCAAAGCGTGGCTGGTAGTGCTCGACAATCGCCTGAGCGACCTCGGCGGGTTCTCCATCGTGGAGCGCGTAGTAGCGGCCCATGATCCCCTGCAGCTCGGGGAATTCGCCCACCATGCCCGTGAGCAGGTCGGCTTTGGCAAGGAGCGCTGCACGGTCGAGTTTCTCCGCGTCGCGACCCGCGAGGCTGGCCAGCGCACCGGCGATGGCGCGCACGCGCTCGACCCGTTCGGCCTGTGTGCCAAGCTTGGCGTGGTAGACGACCGATCCGAGCTGTGCCACCCGCGCGGCGAGTGGTGCCTTCCGATCCTGTTCGAAGAAGAACCGGGCATCGGCCAGTCGGGGACGAACCACCCGCTCATTGCCGTCGATGATGGCGGAGGGGTCGGCAGCCTCGATGTTGGAGACGATCAGGAAGCGCGACAGCAGCCGACCTTCAGCATCGAACAGCGGAAAATATTTCTGGTTGGTGCGCATGGTGAGGATCAGGCACTCCTGCGGCACCTGCAGGAACTGCTCCTCGAATTCACCCACATAGACCACTGGCCACTCCACCAGCGCGGTGACCTCGTCGAGAAGCGGCTGCACCTGCGCTTCCTCGCCCAAGGAGGCGCCAAGCGCCTGAGCGCGTGTTTCAAGTGCAACCCGGATGCAATCGCGCCTGCGCTCGAATGATGCGAGCACCTTGCCGGGCGATTCGAGTGCGGCTTCATAGCCCAGCGCGTCGGTGATGGTGATGGGGCCATCGGACAGGAAACGGTGGCCTTCGGTGATCCGACCTGAGGTGAGACCAAGGGTATGGGCTTCGATCACGTCAGCCCCATGCAGCACCATCAGTCGGTGTGCAGGGCGGACAAAGCTCACATTGGTGACGCCGTCCGCGAGCTGATATTGCATGACTTTCGGGATGGGAAGCGCAGCGAGCGCGGTGTTGATGAGCGCAGTGATGCACTGCGCGAGCGTGTCGCCCGGCGCGGTGCTGCGCCAGTAAAAGCACTCCTGCTTGCCGTCGCTTGCGCGAGAAAGCGCCTCGATGCTTGCGCCCTGGCGCTCAGCCCATTTGATGAGGGCCTGCGTGGGTGCGCCAGACGCGTCGAGTCCAACCTTGACCGATGGGCCTTTGGCTTCGACGGTGCGCTCGGGCGCGTGGGCAAGCACCTTGGCGATACGGACCGCCAGTCGGCGCGGCGTGGCGAAGCGCTCAATGGCCGTGCCGGCCTCGGCGAGGCCGCGCTCGACAAGTGAATTCAACAGGCTCTGGGCAAAGGCCTCACTGATACGCGATAGCGCCTTGGGCGGAAGTTCTTCAGTGAAGAGCTCGATCAGCAGCGGTCGGGTCATGGGTCAGGCTGCCTTCGGCTGCGCTTTGAGCATGGGGAACCCCAACCGTTCGCGCGAGTCATAAAACGCCTGCGCGACGGCGCGAGCGAGGTTGCGGACGCGACCAATGTAGGCCGCGCGTTCGGTGACGGAGATTGCACCGCGTGCATCAAGCAGATTGAAGGTGTGCGAGCACTTCATGACCATTTCGTAGGCCGGCAGTGCGAGCTGTGCCTCGATGAGCTTGCGGGCCTCGGCTTCGTATTCGCCGAAGTGCCGGAAGAGCATGGTCGCGTTTGAATGCTCGAAGTTGTAGGTGGACTGTTCCACCTCGTTTTGATGGAACACATCGCGATAGAGGATATCGTCGGTCCAACGCAGATCGAACACGCTTTCCACCCGCTGCAGGTACATGGCGAGGCGCTCTAGGCCATAGGTGATTTCGCCCGTCACCGGCTGGCATTTGAGCGAGCCCACTTCCTGGAAATAGGTGAACTGCGTGACCTCCATGCCGTTCAGCCAGACCTCCCAGCCCAGGCCCCACGCGCCCAGCGTGGGCGATTCCCAGTCGTCTTCAACAAACCGTACGTCGTTGGACTTGAGATTGATACCAAGCGCTTCGAGTGAGCCCAGGTAAAGCTGCAGGATGTTGGGCGGCGAAGGCTTGAGCACCACCTGGTACTGGTAGTAGTGCTGCAGTCGGTTGGGGTTGTCACCATAGCGGCCGTCTTTGGGGCGGCGCGATGGCTGAACATAGGCCGCCCGCCAGGGTTCGGGGCCGATGGCACGTAAAAACGTGGCCGTATGAAAAGTGCCGGCGCCGACTTCCATGTCGTAGGGCTGAAGAAGCGCGCAGCCGTGACTATCCCAATATTGCTGGAGCCGGAGAATGGTTTGTTGAAAGGTCTGCATGAAGAGGAGCCGCGGTCGCTGCGAAACCCGTGATTCTAGCGGGTCTCCTCCGCTCGACGGACGGATTCCCGCTGCATGACCCCTGGGTGGGTCAAGCGTGATTGCGCAGGTCAGCGACGCCGTGCGAGCAGGGCTGCCGAGGCCAGCAGTGCAAACGCGGTCAGCCACGCTGGCAGATCCGCCCAGCGTGCGAAGGGTGTGATGCCGCGCGTAGGCGTGATGGTGAGGCGCAGAGCGCCGACTTGCAGACCCGGTAACCGATCGAGCACCACGCCCCGATGATCGATCGCCGCCGTCACGCCGGTATTGGTGGCGCGCAGCATGGGGCGGGCCAGTTCACGTGATCGCATGCGGGCAATCTGCAAGTGCTGCTCCTGGGCATGCGAGTCGCCGAACCAGGCAATGTTGCTGACATTGATCAGGAGGTTTGCGCCTGCCCTGACCTGGCGCGCGAGTTCGTCGCCAAACAGATCTTCGTAACAGATGTTGAAAGCGATCAGATGACCTGAAATATCCAGCATGGGCTGGCTTTCCCGTCCGCGACCAAAGTCGCCCAGCGGGATGTTCATCATCGCGACGAACCAGCGAAACCCCCAGGGGATGAACTCGCCAAACGGCACCAGATGGGTCTTGTCGTAGCGGTTGACGATCGTGCCCTCCGGGCCGATCACTGCGACGCTGTTGGTGAGTTGCCGGGCGTTCTCCTGGGCGACCAGCGGCATGCCGATTGCGACCCGTGATCCGGTAGCGAGCGCTCCCCGGATTCGCGCAGCGACATCCGGGGGCGTCAGATGCCATGGAATGGTCCAGGCGGTTTCGGGCAGCACGGTGAGATGCGCCCGGCCAGGCTGCAGGGCGTCGGCGTAGGCGTTCATCGCGGCGCGTGTACGGTCAGGGTCAAACTTCATGTCCTGCGCGACGTTGCCTTGAATCAGGTCTACATGAAGTGGCGGGGCGGCCGCTGTTTCAAATTGGTATCGATCAACAAGCCACCCTGCCCCGGCAAGCGCGATTGCTGTGATGAACGGCGCCGCTCGCAGCGTTCGGTGGCGCAGCCCGTCACGGATCGCGAGTGCAGTAAGTGCCGCGCTCAGACAAGCCGCAGCGCCTACGCCGAACACGCCCACCAGCGGCGCGAGGCCTCCGAAGGGTCCATCGGTATGCGCATAGCCGGGCGCGAGCCAGGGAAATCCGGTGAACAGCCACCCGCGAAGCAACTCCGCCAGGGTGAAGGCACCTGCCAGCGCGCAGGCCAAGGCAGCGGCGCGCGGGCGGGCCTCTGGGTGGGGGCGGCGAGTCCGACTGAGCCAGGCAGCAAGCGCGCTGGCGAGCGCAGGAAAGATCGACAGATAGGCGCAAAAGAGGAGGAGTGCCAGCCCGGCGAGTGGCGCCGGCATACCGCCATAGCGGTGCATGCTGATGAAGAGCCAGCAGACGCCCGCGACAAACCAGCCTAGCCCGAATGCAAAGCCGATTGCTGCCGACCGGCGTGTGAACCGCCGCGCGTCGCCCTGCGCGGCGATGAGCGCGGCAAACAGGCCGAAGGCCAGCCACTGGAGCCACCAGGTACCTGCGACCGACAGAGAAAGAGCGTGGATCAGGCCCAGCGCAAGGGCTGCAAGCAGCGCGGGCGTGAAACCGCGCTCAGCGCGCATCGTCCGCGACGAGCGCCGGCGCCGCCGCGGCGGCGCGCTCAACCAGGAACAAATGCGCCTGGCGCGCGTCGGCGCGAAGCACCTCGAAGAGCACGCCGCCGATCGCGACCCGCTCACCGCGGCGTGGAACACGCCCGAGGCGATCGGTGACCAGTCCACCGATGGTGTCGAAGCCCTCGTCGGCGATCTCGGTGTGCATCACCTCATTGACCTGACTGATCGAGGCGAGCGCACGCACGCGATAACGCTGGCCGCTCGCACCGGCCTCAACCGGCATGACGTGATCGGATTCCTCGTCGAAATCGAATTCATCTTCGATGTCGCCCACGATTTGTTCGAGAACATCTTCGATCGTGATGAGACCCGCCGACCCGCCGTATTCGTCGACAACGATCGCCAGATGGTGCCGGCCGGCGCGAAACTCGTGCAGCAGCACATTGAGCCGCTTGGACTCCGGTACAAAAACAGGAGGGCGTAACAGATCGCGAATGTCGGCGTCCGGATCGATTTGCAGGCGCAGAAGATCTTTTGCGTGCAGGATACCGATCACACGATCGCGGTCGCCATCGACCACGGGAAAGCGCGAATGTGCTGTTTTCACGACCCGCGGCAGGAACTGCTCAGGCGTTTCGCGAATCTCGATCACTTCCATCTGTGCGCGCGGCACCATGATGTCGCGAACGGACAACTGCGAAACCTGCAGCACGCCCTCGATCATGGACAGCGCCTCGGCATCAAACAGAAAACGCTCGTGCGCGCGGCGAAGGAGTTCAATCAGTTCGTGTCGGTCGTCCGGCGTGCGTAAAAGCATCGCGGACAGGCGTTCGATGAAAGTTCGTTTTCGTTCGCCTGCCGGCAGGGGGTCTGACATGGATCCGAGCGGTTGTTACGACGCGTAGAGCATACACCGGCAGCCCTGTGCTTTCCATGACTGCCCTACCGGGGCTCGGCATAGGGGTCAGGGATTCGGAAGCGTCGGAGGGCGAGCGTCTCCAGAGACTGCATGTCACGTGCGTCTTCATCGCGCTCATGGTCATGGCCCTGCGCGTGCAGCACGCCATGGATCACCAGATGCGCAAGGCGCCACGCAAGCGGCCAGCCCGAGCGGCGGGCCTGTTCGCGCAATACCGGCACGCAGAGCACGATGTCGGCCTGGAGACGCGGCGTTGGGTTGGCTGGTAAACGAACCCGAGCGCGCGGCTCGGTGTGCTCGTAGACGAAGGTGAGCACGTCGGGGGCGTAGTCGCGCTGGCGATACCCCGCATTGAGCGCGCAGGCTTCGGCCCGGTTGACGAACCGCAAGGTGAGGTCGGCATCGGTTGCAAGCACCGCCAGCGCCCAGCGACGAAGCTGCGCGCGGGAGGCGGGCAGGGCCGTTACCCCGGAACCCGTTTGAAGCGTGAGCGTGAGCGAAGCGGCAGCCACGCGTGTACGGTGCCGCAGCTTCCTAGCGCGTGGCAGCGGGGGCGTGCTTTTCATAAGCCTCGACGATGCGGGCCACCAACGGGTGACGCACCACGTCGGTGCTGTCGAAGTGTGTGAAGGCGAGGCCGCGGACCCCAGCGAGCACGCGGCGGGCCTCGATGAGACCGGATGCCTGACCCTTTGGCAGATCGATCTGAGTGGCGTCGCCCGTGACCACCGCCTTGGATCCGAAGCCGATCCGGGTTAGAAACATCTTCATCTGCTCTGGGGTGGTGTTTTGGGCCTCATCGAGAATGATGAAGGCGTGGTTCAGTGTTCGGCCACGCATGTAGGCAAGCGGCGCAATTTCAATAGCCTGCTTCTCGAACATGCGCGCGGTACGCTCAAATCCGAGCAGGTCGTAGAGCGCGTCGTAGAGCGGCCGCAGATAGGGGTCGACTTTCTGCGACAGGTCACCCGGCAGAAAGCCCAGGCGCTCGCCGGCTTCCACTGCCGGCCGTGTGAGCACGATGCGCTTGACTGCATCGCGCTCGAGCGCATCGACGGCACAGGCCACCGCGAGATAGGTCTTGCCGGTTCCTGCGGGTCCGATGCCGAAACACACGTCATGCGCAAGGATGTTGCGCAGGTACTCGCGCTGCCTGGGGGTGCGGCCCTGCAGATCAGTGCGGCGGGTATGCAGAACCGGTGAGTCGTCGGGGCCGGCAGCCTCGGTGCCCGCTTCTGCCGCACTGGCGCGACCACGAAGCTCGACTAAACCAAGTTGAATGTCGTCCAGTGACAGTGCGGTCGCCGACAGCCCATGAAAATGCATGATGGCGTCGCGTGCCTGACGATTGGCGGCACCCGAGCCTTCAACAGTAAAGTGCGCATGACGGCGGCTCACCTGCACGCCGTAGGCGGCAGCAATTTGTGCGAGGTTGGCATCGAGTGGGCCGCACAGATTGGCCAGGCGCTGGTTGTCACCGGTGGCTTCGGTGTTGCCGAGATCGAATTCGAGCCTCGCGTCTCGCCGTCCGCGTGCCGCCGCAGCACTGCGCGGGGTCAGGGTCTCAGTCATGGATGAGCACATCTCCACGCAATGAATGCGGGAACGCAGTGGTGATCCGGACATTCACGAACTGGCCAAGCAGACGGTCGGGGCCGGGGAAATTGACGATGCGGTTGTTGGAGGTGCGTCCGCTCAGTTCGGTAGCGTCTTTTTTGGCGCGGCCCTCCACCAGCACGCGCTCAACGCCACCCACCATGGCCGCGCTGATCGCGCGGGCCTGGGTGTCGATCTGGGCCTGCAGTCGCTGAAGGCGCGCGAGCTTGGTCGCCTGCGCGGTGTCGTCAGGCAGGTCGGCAGCGGGCGTACCGGGGCGCGCGCTGAAGACGAACGAGAATGAAGCGTCGAAGCCAATGTCTTCAACCAGTCGCATGGTTTGTTCGAAATCTGCTTCGGTCTCGCCAGGGAAACCGATGATGAAATCGGAAGACAGGCAAACCTCGGGGCGCGCCACCCGCAGCCTCCTGATGATGGACTTGTATTCGAGCGCGGTGTAGCCCCGCTTCATGGCGGCGAGGATGCGGTCAGAGCCCGACTGAACCGGGAGGTGGACCTGGGTGGCGAGCTTGTCGATTGCGCCGTGGGCATTGATCAAGCGCTGCGAGAACTCGCGCGGATGCGAGGTGGTGTAGCGGATACGCTCGATACCAGGGATGTCTGCGACATATTCCAGCAGCAGTGCGAAGTCGGCCTTCTCCGCGGTATCGCCCATCGGCCCGAGATAGGCATTTACGTTTTGGCCCAGCAGGGTGATTTCGCGCACGCCCTGGTCGGCGAGGCCAGCCACTTCGGTGAGCACATCATCAAAGGGGCGGGAGACCTCCTCGCCGCGCGTGTAGGGCACCACACAGAAGCTGCAGTATTTGCTGCAGCCTTCCATGATGGAGACGAATGCGGTGGCGCCGTCGGTCCGGGCCGGTGGCAGGTGATCGAATTTCTCGATTTCAGGAAAGCTGATGTCGACCTGTGAACGCCCGGTTTGCACGCGTTCACGAA
>JALREG010000165.1 GCA_023253905.1 Burkholderiaceae bacterium | reverse complement strand
GCGTTCAATGGATTGCAGTTCCCAAGGGGCGGTGGGCCTACGAGGATCCCTCTGCCGAGATCGCGAAGCTGATTGATGCCCCTCATGCGCATCGTGTTCTGAGTAGCGTCGGGGTTCTTCAGCAAACGCTGATCGGGCAGGCATGCGAGCGCATCGCGCAGGGTGATGTTCACACTACGCTCGTGGTGGGGGCCGACGCTGGCTACCGATTGCTACGCGCTCAGATTGCGGGTGACACCGCAACCGAGCGCCAATGCGCGGGGACGCCCGACGAATACTGGCGGCCCGCAGACGAATTGCGGCACCCCGCTGAAAAGCGCGCTGGTTTGAAGATGCCAGTGGGGCTCTATGCGCTGATCGATAGCGCGTGGCGGCGGCATCACGGCGTAGACCTCGATACGCATCGAGAAGCACTGGCTCGCATGCTGGTGGAATTCAGTAAGGTGGCCGCATCCAACCCTCACGCCTGGCAGCAGCGTGAGGTCACACGTGCCGACGTGCTGACGCCCAGCCCGAAAAATCCCATGCAGGCCTTGCCCTATACCCGGATGCACTGCTCCTCATGGAATGTTGACCAGGGCGCAGCGCTGCTGTTCTGCTCGGCCGAGCGTGCGACGGCGCTTGGAATCGATCCCGCCCGTTGGGTCTATCCCTGGGTCAGCACCGAAAGCAATCACATGACCGCCGTCACAGCCCGCGCTGACCTGCATCGCTGCGTCGGGGCTGAAATCGCAGGCCGTGCTGCGCTCGAGGCGGCGGGGCTTTCCGGACCTGAGCTTGATCTGGTGGAACTCTACAGCTGCTTTCCAATTGCCGTGCAACTGTATGCCGATGCCCTGGGGTTGGGCTCGTCGCAGCCACTCACGCTGACCGGCGGCATGCATTTCGCGGGTGGACCCTATAACAACTATCAGCTTCAGAGCACAGCGCGGGCCGCGTCGCTTCTCAGAGCCGGGCGGGGGAAAACAGCGCTGGTCAGCGGTGTGTCGGGAATCGTCACCAAGCAGGGCTTTGGCGTCTGGGGGAAGGAGCCGCCGAGTGCCAGGTTTGTTTACCGCGACCTCACCAGTGACGTGGCGTGCGAGGCGCACAGCCTTCCGGTGGCCGAGCACTACACCGGCAACGCCCGGCTGCTGGCCTCCACCGTCACCTATGCCCGTGGCGAGCCCCCCAAGGCGATTGCGCTTCTCAACACGCCGGCGCGCGAGCGTTTGCTTGCGGCGAGCGTCGATCCGCACTGGATCTCGCAGTTCGAGCAGGATGATCTTGCGGGCGCCACGCTACAGGTCCGCGATGGTGAGCTTGTGCCATGACATCGCAGCGGGCCGATGATGTGTGCGCGCTTCCACTCGTGAGGCGGCTCGCAGCCATGCTTGATCGCGATCCTTCGCTCTTCAAAGACGGCGATCCCCTGCCGCGGGGCTGGTATCCGATTCTCTTCAACCTTCCCACGCGACAGTCGCAGCTGCGCGATGACGGCGCCGGGGATCTTGCCTTGCCGCTTCCTGACCTGGGATTACCCCGACTCATGATTGCCGGGCGACGGGCGCAATTCATCACCGATATTTCGATTGGCGCGCGTATGAGTAGGACGTCCCGCGCCGGCGAGCCCGAGATCAAGGAGGGCCGGACGGGACGCTTTGCACTGGTGAGCGTCGAGCATCAGGTTTTTCAGGATGACGCACTGCAGCCCGCCTTGATCGAAACGCAGCACTATGTGCTCAAGGAGGCCGCACCGCCCACACTGGGTAGGGGTCGTGCGGTTGAGAGCAAATCGCCCGCCAAGTCCGAGTCTATCGCCGATGCAACCCGCGTCCTGTTGCCTGACGAGCGATTGCTGTTCCGGTATTCGGCGCTCACCGACAACCCCCACCGCATCCACTATGACCGTGCCTACGCGCGCGAAGTCGAGGGATATCCCGACCTGATCGTCAACGGCACCATTCCGCTCATGTTTTTGCTCGAGATGCGGCGTGGACTTGATGCGTCTGCGCCGACAGTCATCGAGACCCGTAATCTCGCGCCCATGTTGTGCGGCCAGCCGCTACGCCTCTGCGTTCGAAAAATGGAGACGGGATGGCGAATGTGGGCCGAGGGTGCGGCAGGAATGCCAGTGTTTGAAGCGCTTGCATCCTGATGCCCGCGAACACTGCTCTTGAACTAAAGGATGAGGGGGGGACCATGCAATCATTTCTGGGGAAGCGGCGCGTCCTGATCGCCGCGATGGGAGCGGCGCTGGCGATTCCCGGTTCGGGCCTCGCGCAGTCGGCGGGTTCGGGCCGACCCATGCGAGTGGTGGTGTCGGTGGGGGCGGGCGGTGCCACCGATTCGCTCACACGACGATTGATGGAACGGCTCGCCAGGTCGCTCAATGTTTCCATCGTGGTTGAAAATCAACCCGCCGGCAGCGGCGTGATCGCCGCACAGTCGGTGGCGCGGGCCGAGCCCGATGGGCTCACGCTTCTGATCGGCACCAACACAACCCATGCGGGCAATGCCAGTTTCATCAAAGACCTGCCCTACGACCCGATCAACGATTTCGAGCCTGTCTCGTTGATGGGCACGGCAGCCCTGGTGCTCTGCGTAAACGATCAGGTGCCAGCGCGAACGCTGAAAGAATTCATCAACTATGCAAAGGCGAACCCCGGGAAGATCGCTTTTGGCGCAGGCACCGGATCGGCGCGACTCGCCTCTGAAATGCTGAAGGCCCAGGCAGGAATCGATCTCACCAGCATCCCCTACAAGTCGAATGCTCAGGCCTTGCAGGATTTGCGAGGGGGACAGATTCAGATGCTGTTCGGTGATATCGCCCTCATGCTGCCGCAGATCCGCGCCAATGCGGTACGCGCCCTGGGTGTCTCGAGTGCAACCCGATCTGCTGCCATGCCCGACATGCCCACGCTCAAGGAGCAGGGGCTGGAGCAATATGAGCTGGTGGGGTTCATTGCAGCCTTTGCGCCGGCGCGCACTTCCGCGGCAACCGTGGGGCGCCTGAATGAAGAGATGAATCGGGTTCTGCGCGATCCGGCCTTCGCCGACTCCATGACTGCAGCAGGCGTTGACGCCGCACCCAACACCCCCGCGTATCTGCGCGAGTTCGTCATTCGCGAAACGCGCAAGTGGGGCGAA
>JALREG010000106.1 GCA_023253905.1 Burkholderiaceae bacterium | reverse complement strand
ATCGGCGCCCAGGCAGCGGCCAGCGCGGCGCCCGATGGCTCGAACTTCTATTTCGCCACCACGGCCGCGCTGGTCACTAACCGCTTTCTGTTCAAGTCGCTGCCCTATGATCCGCGTAAAGATTTTGTGCCGGTTGCATTCATCGCGCGGAGCCCGTTTGGGGTGATGGTCCGCGCAGACTCGCCGATCGACACCATGCCAGCGCTCATCGCGCGATCAAAGGCCGCACCTGGCAAGCTCACGTTGGGTAACGAGGGGCCGCGTACCTTTGGCGGCATCATCGCGCGCCTCCTCAACGCCCGCGGCGCCATTGAAGCCAATCTGGTGGGGTACGCGTCGGTACGCGCTGCGGTCCAGGACGTGATGGGTGGTCACGCCGATGCAGTGGTGGCCGATCTGGCGTCTAGCGCGCCCCTCATTCGCGATGGGCGGCTGAGGCTGCTCGCGGTCACCTCGGGCTCCCGCTTGGCGGGATGGGATAAGGTGCCCGCGCTCGCTGAGCAGCTGCCTGGCTTTGAAATGGTGGGCTGGTTCGCAGTGGTGGCGCCGGCGGGCACGCCCGCAGCGGCGATCGAGCGCCTGAATCGGGAGCTGGGCGTGTTGCTTCGTGACCCTGAGGTTGCACAACGCATGCTCACCATCGGCCCGATCGCCGATCATCTGGGCGCACCGGCACAACTCGCCGCCTTCCTTGATCAGGAGCACGCGCGCTGGGAAAAGGCCGCGCAGGAAATCGGTCTGCTCCCCGAATGAGCGTTCCTCCATGACCGATCCCCTCGATCATCTGGAAGACCCTGCCGAGCAGCGTCCAAACCTGGCTGCGGAGTCGTTTGCAGGACGAACCGTGCTGGTGGTGGGGGGCGGTGGCAGCATTGGTGCTGCCTGTGCGTGGCTCGCTGCGAGGCTGGGCGCAAAGGTCATCATTGCCGGCCGCAAGGCCGATAAGCTGCAGGCGGTGGTGAGCGCCATGGCCGGCCGGGATCTCGCCTGTCAGGGCTTCACGGTGGATATTCGCGAGCGGGCTGCGGTGGAGTCTCTCTTCGATCAGGTCAGCGCGAGCGGGCTCCCCGATCTGGTGATTCAAAGCGCTGGCGGCCAATATCCGTCGCCTGCCATCGATATTGCCGAGAAGGGGTGGAACGCGGTGGTCAACACCAATCTCACCGGCAGTTTCAATGTGATGCAGTGCGCCGCCCGACGTTGGCGGGATGCGGGCCGTGGCGGAAGTCTGGTCAATATCGTGGTGTCGCCGCGCGGTCTGCATGGCGTTGCGCATACGGTGGCGGCGCGCGCTGGCGTGGTGGCCTTCAGTGAAGCGGTGGCGGTCGAGTGGGCGCCGCTTGGCATTCGGGTGAACTGTATCGCGCCTGGCGTCATTGTCTCGGCGGGCTGGGCGGTTTATCGGCCCGAGGTCCGCGCGCTCTATCAGAACGCCAATCCCATGCGACAGGCCGGTACCCCCTGGCAGATTGCGGAAGCGGCGTTATTCGTTGGCGGGCCGGCGGGTGCTTTCATCACTGGCGAGACGCTAGAGGTGAGCGGAGGCGGGCCACTTTGGGGCGAGGGCTGGACCGTACCGAAGCCGGAATGGTTCAAGGAAGCCACGCGCGCACTTGATGCCGGTGGCGTTTCCGATCCCGCATGAGTTCACGATCTTTATTAAGGAATTTTTCATGCTGAAGTCCATGACATTCAGGGCGCGCTCAACGGTTTGCAAGGTGCGGCGTGCGGGGGGCGCAGCCGCGGTGGCAGCGCTCGTGGCGGTTCAGGCCGCAGGCTGGCTTGCTGCGTCGGTCTCGGTGTCGGTTGCGCACGCGCAGCCCGTCACGCGGGTGGTCGTGCCCGCGCCGGTGGGCGGCGGTACCGACGTGTTTTTCCGCCTCGTCGGCAAGGAAGCCGAGCCATTTCTCAAAAATCAGTTGATCGTTGCCAATGTGGGTGGTGCGGGCGGCACGATCGGGGTGGGGCAGGTGGTCAATGCCCGGCCGGACGGACTCACACTGGCGGGTGTATGGAGCAGCCCGCTCACCGCCTCGCCGCACTCCATGAAAGCGAGCTACACGGTCGACGACTACGTGCCCGTGATTCATCTGTCGCAGGCGCCGTATGTGTTCTGTGTCCTGGCGGATTTTCCAGCGCGCGACGGTCGAGCCCTGATCGAAGAACTCCGCCGCAATCCCGATCGCTACACCTATGGTAACGATGGCCTGGGAGGCACAGGGCATCTGGCTGCCGCCCGAATTTTTCGTGCATTGGATGTGAAAGTGCGTGACGTGCCTTTTAAGGGAGCGGGTGAGACGCTCACCAATTTTCTTGGCGGGCATGTCTCGATCTATGTGGGCTCCATCCCGCCTGTGATGCCGGCGGTGAAATCGGGTAAGGCGCGCTGTCTGCTGTCGAGCGCTGCGGATCGCTCGGCCGCCATGCCCGATGCGCTGGGGCTCCGCGATCTGGGGATCGCTGCCGAGCAAACCATGTTGTGGCGCGCCATCCTTGCACCGAAAGGCACGCCTCCCGCCGTGCTGTCGCATATCGAGCAGGCGTTCGAGGCAGCGATGAACACCCCCGGTACGCGTCGCTATTGTGAGGACGCGGGCGAGCAGATCATGATCTTGAAGGGTGAGCCGCTCCGCGCGATGTTACGTGCCGAATACGATGCGCTGGGTGCAGTGGCGCGGTCGCTCAAGCTGGGTCCGCAATGATCGGCGAGGTCGACGGGCACGCGCATGTGTTTGCGCCCGATTTACCGTTGGTCGAACCCCGCCGCTATACGCCGGGCTACGCGGCAACCGCCGAGCAATTCATCGCCCATCTTGATGCCAGCGGGCTGGCGGGTGGGCTCCTCACGCAGCCGAGCTTTCTTGGTACGGATAACCGGCACATGCTCGCGGCGGTCGCACGCTACCCGGCGCGTTTGCGCGCTGTGGTGGTGGTCGATCCCGAGATCACCGATGCCGACCTTGACGGGCTCGCTTCACAAGGTGCAGTTGGCATTCGGCTGAACCTCGAGGGGGTTTCCCTTCCCGACCTGTCGGTTGCCCCGTGGCCAGCGCTTTTTGCCCGTCTGGCTCGCCGTCACTGGCATGTAGAGATTCATCGGAAAGCGGTTGATCTGCCGGTAATTCTCGCGCCGCTTCTCGACTCTGGGGTACGTATCTGTATCGATCACTTCGGTCGACCCGACCCGGAGCAGGGGGTCAACGACCCGGGCTTTCTCGCCCTGCTTGATTCCGCCTCAACGCGCCGTGTCTGGGTCAAGGTCTCAGCGGCGTACCGGACTGGCGGCGTCTCCCGGGGCGAAGCGCTTGCCCCGGTGTTGCTGGCGCGTCTGCTCACCGCCTTTGGCCCGCAGCGCCTCATCTGGGCGAGCGACTGGCCGCACACCCAACACGAGTCGCTCGTAACGCATCGTGATTGCTGGATGGCGCTCGCGCGCTGGGCGGGTGATGAAGCGCTCGCACGCCGGATTCGAACCGAAGGCATGGCGTCGCTGCTTGAGGGCACGAGCAGTACGGGGTGACCGGATCGTCAGCCCCATGCGCGAGCCTTCGTCAGCCAACGCTCAGTAACGGACCCGCGCCACCTGTCGCAACTGTTCAGCCGTGGTGCTCGGCAGCCCGAAAAATTCGAGATAGGCGGGAATCTGCTCGAACAACATGTCGGTGCCGACCTGCGTGCGGCAGCCGCGCGCCTGCGCAGCCGCCAGAAACGCAGTGGTTTCGTGCTTCATGACCACTTCGCCCACGAAGGTGTCTGCTGAAAGACGAGCAACGTCAATCGGAAGCGGGTCACCGTCGTTCATGCCGAGTGGGGAGGCATTCACCACCAGATCGAACTCCGCCGGATCGTTGTGGCCGGTGCCCACGTCGATCGCCGGATACTGCATGCGAAGCCGCGCGGCGAGTTGTGCCGCCGCGAGGGCGTTCACATCGAATAGCGTGATCGCGCCCACGCCCGCGCCGGCAAGCGATGCTGCGATGGCGCTGCCAACTCCACCCGAGCCTACCACCAGCGCGCGGCGTCCAGCAGGATCAAATCCCTTGCGAACGATACCGCGTACGAACCCTGCGCCGTCAAACATGTCGCCCTCAAGTCGCCCGTCGGGTGTGCGGCGAACCGCGTTACAGGCGCCCGCCACACGCACGGTAGCGGTGACCTGGTCGAGCAAACCGACCACCGAGACCTTGTGCGGCATGGTGATCAGGGCACCGATGATGTTGCCCAATGAAAACACCGCCTTGAGCAGCGCCTCGAAATGTTGGGCGGTACAGTCCATGGGCACCACCACAGCGTTGATCCCTGCGGCTTCGAAATAGGGGTTGTAAATCATCGGCGACTTGAAGGTATGGGTCGGGTGGCCGATGTGGGCAATCAAGCGTGTCTGACCGTCGATCACAGCGGTACTCAGATCAAGGCTGTATCGGACGGCTGAGTTTGCTCGCCCAGATGAGCGCCGCCCAGAAAGAGTCGCTCCATGTTGGGATCTGCGAGCACCGCCTCAGCGGGCTTGTGGAGCACCAGCCGGCCTGACTCCAGCGCAATCGCATCGTCGGCATAGCGTAGTGCGCTTTTTACGTTCTGCTCCACCATCAGCACCGTCGTGCCCTGGTCGGCGAGCTTGCGAAGCAGCTTGAACACATCCTGAACCACGATCGGCGATAGCCCGATGGAAGGCTCATCAATCAGCAAGACGCGCGGGCGCAGCAGCAGAGCCCGCCCGACCTCCAGCTGCTTCTGTTCACCGCCCGATAGCGAGGCGGCGCGCGAATGAAGGCGCTCCTTCACGCGGGGGAAAAACGCCAGCACCTCGGGAATCCGCTCGCGTGCGATTTTCATGCCCAGTGTGATGCCGCCCAGCTCCAGATTTTCGTAGACGCTCAGCTTGCCAAACAGATTGCGGCCTTGGGGAACAAAGGCGATCCCCCGTGCGAGAAGCGCTGAGGGCGCGGTGCCCGTGATGTCGCGGCCGTCGAGCCGGATGCATCCCTGCCGGGGTTTCAAAAGCCCGAACAGTGTTTTCAGAACGGTGGATTTACCCGCGCCGTTCGGTCCGATCAGAAGGGTGATGCTACCGGCCCGAACTGAAAACGAGAGGTTGTTGAGGATCATGAAGTCCTTGTAGCCAGCCACGACGTCATGAAACTCGATGCAGGACGGGGCATTGTTCGGGTTCAAGGGCTCGGTCACGGTGGGTCTCGGCGGCCTGGTCGGTGGGTGTACGGGTTCGGGTGGAGGTGCGGGTGCGGGTGGGCGATGTATCGGGCGTGGGGTCAGTTGCCCAGGTAGGCGTCCAGAACCTCGCGGTTCGATCGGATTTCCTCGGGCGTGCCCATCGCGAGCACGGTTCCCTCAACCATCACCATGATCCGATGGCACAGGTCCATCACGAAATCCATGTTGTGCTCGATCACCACGAAACTGCCCTGGCGGTCCTGGTTCAATTCTTTCAGTAAGCGGCTGATGCCGCCTACGAGCGATGGATTCACCCCCGCACAGGGTTCATCGAGCAGCACCAGATCAGGCTCGCTCATGAACGCCATCGCGATGTCGACCAGCTTCTGCTGGCCGTAGCTGAGTTCACCCGCTTTGCGGTCAGCCACGTGCCGGATGCGGAACTGATCCATCAGTGCGTCGGCGCGCGCGCCCAGGCCTGAATCCGAGGGCGCGAACATCCGCGAAAATAGGGTGCCCTGGTGTTCCTGCGCGGCCACGATCAGGTTGTCGCGTACCGTCATTTTCCCAAAGACCTGCAGCGTCTGAAAGGTTCGGCCTACCCCGCGACGACTGAGTTCTAGCGGGCCCAGTCGTGTGACATCCTCGCCCTTCAATTCAATCCGGCCACTGTCGGGGGTGATCTGGCCCAGCATGCTGTTGAAGAGCGTGGTTTTGCCTGACCCGTTGGGTCCGATCACGCCGAAAATTTCCCCGGGGCGAACCTCGAACGACACGCCGTCGACGGCGCGGATGGCGCCATAGTGTTTACGGATGTCGGTGACCTGGAGTACCGGTGTTGCGGCTACGCCGAGGGTGGTGTGGCCAGACGTCATGCGCCGGCCCCCTTGCTGATCGCAGCGGCGGCTGCGGCCCGGGCAGTGGATGCGTCGCGGGCCTCGCGCCGTGCGCGTAACCGGTCTGGGATCGACAGCAAGCCATCAGGCAACCAGATCATGAGCAGAACCACTGCGGCACCGAACACAAACAGATACCAGCCCTGCGCAAAACGCAGCCACTCGGGCAACACCACACCCACCGCCGAGCCCAGTACCGGCCCCAGGAAATAGCCTGGGCCGCCCACCACCACCATGAGGTACATCATGATCGAGGCATGAACGGTGAAGAGAGCGGGGTCGATGAACTGAACCTGCGAGGCATAAAGACCGCCTGCGATGCCCGCGTAGGCCGCGCCGATCGCAAAGCTGAGCAGCGTGTAGCGGCGGGTGTCGATACCCAGGCTTTCAGCCCGGATCGGGTTGTCGCGGAGCGCCGTGAACGCCTTCCCCCAGGGAGAGCGAAGGAGCGCGGCAAGGAGCGCAGCCAGAATCAGTGTCACCACCAGCACAAAGAAATAGTAGGCCAGGTTGCCATCGAGGCTGATGCCCGCGATCGACGGGCGTGCAATGTTGTTGATACCGAAGTTGCCGCCGGTGAGCCACTCCTCGTTACGCATCACCAGCCAGATTGCGGTGTTAAAGCCGAGCGTGGCAAACGCCAGATAGATGGTCTGCACGCGAAGCGCCGGAAAGCCCACCACCAGTCCGGTGCCAAAGCAGATGAGGGCCGCAAGCGGAAGCCCGATCCAGAAACTGATCCCCGCTTTCAGCAAAATCGCGACCGTGTAAGCGCCAATCCCGAAGAAGGCCGCATGACCGAGCGACTTCTGCCCCGCATAGCCCACCGTCAGATTCAGGCCCATGGTGGCGATGATGAACACCAGCCATGTGGTGAAAATATGAATGCCGTAATTTTTCAAAAAATTCGGTGCCACGAGGAAGAGCGCGAGCACCGCAACGCCGATCAGACCGTTGAGACGCGTCATACCTTACGCTCCTCTCGGGTGCCCAGCAGTCCCTGGGGCTTGAACAGGATCACCACCATGAACAGGATCAGCGCGACCGCGTCTTTGTAGGCGGGGGAGATGTAAGCGGCGGCCAGGTTTTCACAAGCGCCCACGATCAACCCGCCGAGTAGCGCGCCCCGGGAATTGTTGAAGCCGCCGATGATCGCGGCAAAAAATGCCTTGGTGCCCAGCCCCTCGCCCATGTCGAACTTGGCGAGGTAAGTGGGCGTGACCAGGAGCGCTGCGGCGGCTGCCAGCACAGCGTTGATGGCGAAGGTATACAGAATCATGCGCGGTACGTTAATGCCCAGCACCGTTGCGCTTTCGGCATTCTGTGCCACCGCCTGCATGGCTCGGCCCGTGACGGTGCGCGACAGCCAGGCCTGCACCGCAAACACGAGGAGCAGCGCGAACACAAAGGTGCCGATGTCGCTGCCGGACACGGTGACCCCGGCAATCTCATAGACCTCATCGGGAAACACCTGCGGAAACGGCTGGGGCTCGGCGCTGTAACCGGCTCGCACCAGGTTTCGCATCGCGATGGACAGACCGATGGTGGCCACTACGATCGGCATCATGCCGTGCCGAAACAGCGGGTCGACCAGGCCGCGCTTGAATGCCCAGCCCTGCACCAGCACCGACACCGCGCAGCTGGCGAGAAACGCGATCCAGAGGGGCACGCCGGCGTGCAGCATGACGACCATGGAGAAGGCCGGCAACATCACGAACTCGCCCTGGGCAAAATTGATCGTGCCCGAGGCCTGCCAGAGCAGCGTGAAGCCGAGCGCCGCGAGTGCATAAATGCAGCCCGTCGCCATGCCGCTGAAGAGCAGCTGGATGAAATCTGTCATGCGGGTAGGGGGAGAGGGAGGGGCCGTGCGCTGCTCGGGCGCGCGGGGAGCGGTTCCCCGATCCGCGGCCTCGGTAAGGCCGCGTTCGGGGAGGGCGCCAACAGGCTTACTGTTTCTTCACCAGGCCTGCAGGCGGCAGCGTGGCCACAACTTCTGCGCGTCCGTTTTTCACCTCGACCATGAAGCTTTCGCGGTCAAGGTCGCCTTTGTCGTCAAAGCAGACGTCCATCAGGATGCCAGGGTGCTGTTTGACGCTGAAGCAGCTGTTACGAAGGGCCTCGGCCGCGGCCTTCCGATCGACCTTACCGGCTTTTTCAATGGCGGCCTTCAGGATGTACACCCCGGTGTAACCCTTGACACCATTGTGGTCGGAGTCGCTTTTGTATTCGGCTTTGTATTTCGCACCGAAGGCTTTGAGTTGCGGCGCATCAACGGTGAGACCGACATGGGCCTGGGCGCCATTAGCCGCCTCGCCTGCGAGCTCAACGACTTTCTGACCCGTGAGCGTGGTTTCCCCGATCACCATTTTCTTCACGCCCTGCTTGCGCAGTTCGCGCAGCAGTCGGGCGGACTCTTCTTCGTTCACGTAAGCGAAAATTGCCTCGGCGTCACTTTGCTTGGCGCGCAGCACCGCCGCCGAGAAGTCGACCTGGCCGGCATCGGTCGAAATATCGGCCACCACCTTGGTGGGCGAATTCGCCATCAGTTTCATGAGCGTGTCGCGCCCGCCTTTGCCGAAATCATTGTTCACGTAAATGATCGCGACCGATTTCGCCTTCTCGTTGATGAAGCGCGCAAGCTTGGGGAAGGCGATGGTCTGGCCAAACGAGGTGCGGAACACGTAGGGGTTACCCTGCTGAGTGATGGAGGCCGCTTCGCCGCCTGTGAAATTGGGAATCTCGCCGCGCCGCGATTCAGCCATCGACACCATGATGGAGCCCGAGTACACCGGCCCAAAGACGGCGAATACATTGTTGTCGACAGCCTTTTGAGTAAGACCCTTTGCGACACCGGGGTTGGTCTGGGTGTCCTCTGTGGTGTAGGCAATTTTCCGGCCCAGGATGCCGCCCGACGCATTGATTTCCTTGATCGCGAGTTCAACACCATTCTTGAACAGTGTGCCCGCGGTGGTTCCCGGGCCCGACAGTTCAACGATGTTGGCGATGCGGATGTCCTGCGCGTGGACAACGCCTGTGGCAGCGAGTGCCGCTGCGATTGCAAGAGTTCTGAAGGCTGTGTTCATGAAAGTCTCCGTGACAAGAATTCGAGCTCGGGCAGGCCCGCCCGGCTTGGACGCCAAGGTTCACCGGTCAGTCTGAGCAGGCGCGACTTTATAGCTTTTTTGCGTCAGCCGGGATAGCGTGCGAGCGCCTGGCGCCCGATGATTGAACAACCCTATTGCGTTATCGAATAAACCTAGGGTTTTCCCGATTGAGGCTGCCGCCGCGGCGAGAAAGCGGCGCACGCTGTCCCCCGCTGGTGGCGCGGGTCAGTCAGAGACAGGTCCAGAGCTGGTTGGCGACCGTCACCACAAATCCGGGTTCAAGATAAGACGCGGTGATCGCAACGAGTGCGAGACCCAGAATGGCCGCCACCGTCACGCGTCCCAGCAGCCGCTTGCGAAACGAGCCGACGAGAGAATGAGCAAACCCGGTCATGCGACCGCTTTCTCGGTGCGCCGAATCGGATTTTCTTTCACAGGCAGATTGACCAGCCCCGCCAGCACGCCCAGAAGAATGGCGAGATACCACGCGAGATCGTAATTGCCGGTGCGGTCGTGGAGCCAGCCGCCCAGCCAGACACCGATGAAGCTGCCCACCTGGTGGCTGAAAAAGATGAACCCGCCCAGCATCGACAGATGGGCCACCCCGAAAATTTGTGCGACTGACGCGGTGGTGACCGGCACCGTAGATAGCCACAAGAGGCCCATGTAGGCGGCAAACAGGTAGACGCTCATCGGCGAGGGCGGCGCGATCAGGAAGACGCTGATACCGACCGCCCTGGCGAAATAAATGCCTGACAGGATTTTGTGCTTGGGCAGGCGCTGCGCGAGGGAGCCCGCGGTATACGTGCCAAAGATGTTGAACAGGCCAATCAGGGCGAGCGCAAAACTGGCCACCAGCGGATCGAGCCCATTGTCTTTCACATAACTCGGGATATGAACCCCAATGAACATCACCTGAAAGCCACAAACGAAGTAGCCGGCCATGAGAAGTTGGAAGCTGCGATACCCGAAAGCCTCGCGTAATGCTTCTCCGATGGTCTGCTGCGACTGGGTGCTGCCCGAGCGGCCGATCTGCGGTTCGCGCAGGGCCAAGGCGAGCGGAATCACGATCAGCATGGCGGCAGCCAACCAAACCAGCGCGAGTTGCCAGCCCAAGTTGTTGATCAGCCAGCTCTCAAGCGGCATGAGGGCGAACTGGCCAAACGAGCCTGCGGATGCGGTCACACCCATCGCCCAGGCACGCCGGTCGGCCGGAACGTTTCGGCCCAATACGCCGTAGATCACTGAATAGGTGGTGCCAGCCTGGGCGATGCCGATCAGCACGCCCGCCGTGAGCGAGAACATGACTGGCGTGTCGGTGTAGGCCATGCCAACCAGTCCCAACGCGTAGACCAGCGCGCAGCCCACGACGACCCGGAACGCGCCGAAGCGATCGGCGAGCATGCCGGAAAAAATACCCGTCAACCCCCAGACCAGATTCTGTACCGCAATCGCGATCGAGAAGTCCTCGCGCACCCAGCCTTGGGCCTGGGTGATGGGTTGTAGCCAAAGTCCGAAGCCGTGCCGCACGCCCATCGTGAGCATCACGATGGCGGCGCAACATACCAGCAACTGCTTGAGGGGGAGCGGGCGATGCGGAGCAGTCAGCACTGGGGCTCCAGGGGAGTCGGGGCAAGGGGCGGGGAGACGGGAAGTGTACGCCAAGGGCCCCGGCGACGCAGCGGCTCAGGCTTTGATCTGCCAGTCACGAAGGATGGCCTCGCGGTGAGTATCGGGCGCGGGCGATCCGCCCCGTAATGCCGAGGGCGTGCGGCTGAACCGGGGCGCGGGCGCGGGCTGCACCACGCCATCCTGTTCAACCAGCGTACCGCGTCCGGCATTGTGCGGATGCGCGGCCGCCTCATGCATGCCGAGCACCGGTGCAAAGCAGACATCCGTGCCTTCGAGGCGGGCCACCCATTCGGCTCGGGTATGGCGGGCAAAGGTGTCGACAAATGCCTGGCGAAGTTCAGGCCAGCGCTTGCGGTCGTGCTGAGCGGGGAGGGTGGCGGGGTCGAGTTCGAGCCGGGCGAGCAGTTCGGCGTAAAACTTGGGCTCAATCGCGGCGATCGTCACAAAGCCACCGTCTGCGGTTCGATAGGCGCTGTACCACGGGGCTGCGCCATCGAGCGCATTGTTCTGGCGCAGGTCGCTCCAGAGGCCCGCCGCCCGCATGCCGTAGGTGCTCGCCATGAGTAGCGCGGCCCCGTCGACCATACCGGCATCGACCACCTGGCCTTTGCCCGACCGCCCGGCTTCAATCACCGCAGCCAGAATTCCCACCGCGAGCAACATGCCGCCGCCCCCAAAATCGCCGACCAGGTTAAGAGGTGGCAGCGGGTGATCTGACGGACCGATTGCGGCGAGCGCGCCCGTGAGCGCGATGTAATTGAGGTCGTGGCCGGCCGCGTGAGCCAGCGGACCGTCCTGGCCCCAGCCGGTCATTCGTCCGATCACCAGCTTGGGTTGAAGGGCCAGGCACTCGGTGGGCCCGAGTCCCAGGCGTTCCATCACCCCAGGGCGAAAGCCCTCGATCAGGACGTCCGCGGCGCCGATCAGCTGTCGGACAACGGCAAGGTCGTCGGCTGATTTCAGGTCGAGGGCGATCGAGCGCCGGCCGCGACCCATCACATCGAATTGCGGCGCCATTGAAAAACCCAGGCCCGCATCGACTCGCCGGTCCACGCGAACCACGTCGGCGCCCATATCGGCCAGCATCATCGCGCAGAACGGCGCGGGGCCAATGGCTGCGATTTCCAATACCTTCAGTCCGTTCAGGGCGCCCATCGCTCGCTCGCTTATTGGTGGGATCAGGATCGGAACTGTACCGCGCTCGCGACACTCAGAGCCGCCAGACCGGAAGCGACCAGTTACGCAGCATCGCGAGCGCTCTCAGGCTGCTGGCCAGCGTTGCACAAGCGCCCACCGCCAGCCAGGCTGGCGCATCGAGTGCGGCCAGCAGCAGATAGGCGAGGGCGCCAGCGAAGGCGCAGATCGCATAAGGGCGATGGTTTCTGAGCGTGGCAGGAATTTCGTTACAGACCATGTCGCGTAGCACGCCACCAAACACGGCGGTGACCACGCCCATGATGATCGACACCAGAGGCGGCATACCGAGCAGGTGAGCCTGATGAACGCCTGATGCGCAGAACAACCCCAGGCCGATCGCGTCAGGCCATTCGATCATTCTTTCGGTGATGGCGACATGGCGCTGGCGCATAAAAACGAGCGCGAGCACGCAGAGGAGAAAGACGCCGGCGAGCGCGTACTGTTCGCGTACCCAGAAGAAGGGTCGTTGATCAAGGAGCAGATCGCGTAGGGTGCCGCCGCCGAACGCGGTGAGAAAAGCGACTACCCCGACGCCCACCACATCCATGCGTTTGCGGGTGGCTTCGATGACGCCGGAGAGTGCGAACGCGGCGGTGGCCAGCCCCTCGAGCGCGGTAAGCGCGACACTTCCCCACCAGTGCAACGGTTCCATCAGCGCTTGCGCCGGGCGGGACGGGTTGGCAGCGCGGGTTCGCGTAACACCTCCGCCATCAGCTGCCGGACTTCGGGCAGGAACGGCGACTGCGCCCGGCCTGCCAGCGTGACCAGTGCGAATCGCGCGTTGGCCTCGAGCGCGGGAGATACCCCAAGCTCGTGCAGCCCCGGCGCTGCGGCACGGATCGCAAGAAGCAGCATGTCCGTACGATGGGTGACCTCGATCAGGTGGGTGATCTCGTCGCTGGTGAGGCGCACCATGGCCTCGGGGTGCGCGCGCGCACCGTAGCGCTCTACCAGGAGGCGCGCGAGCTCATCGCTCAGCGGCGTGGAGGCCACCGGGTAGTTGAGCAGCTGCTGGATACCTACGCGGGGCAGTTGGGCAAGCGGATGCCCAGTGCGGCACAGGAACGCGCCACGCATCTCGATGGAGGGCTCAATGGCCAGATCGGGCGCAGGTCGCAGCGACCGGGCATCCACCACCATGGCATCCAGATCGCGGTTGCGCAGCATCTGCTCGAGCGCATGCGTGTTGGCGCGAACGATATCGACATGAAACAGCGGATAGCGCGTGGCGAAGTGAGTGATGACGGGCGCCGTGAGCATCACGCCCGGACCAGAACTGAGGCCCAGTCTCAGTCGGCCCCGCGCCTGCGCGTCGGGGGCTGCGCCGCTTTGGACGAGCTGCCCGGCGTCTTCGATCAGTTGTCGGACGCGCAGCAGCGCGTCGCGACCGAAGGCGGTTAGCTCGATGCGCCGGCCCACGCGGTCAAAGAGGGGCTGGCCTAACGCCTCTTCGAGTGCGCGAATGCTGCGGCTCAACGCGGGCTGCGTGAGGTGTAGCAGCGCGCTTGCGCGAACAAACGAGCCAGCCTGGGCAAGCACGCTGAAGTGTTTAAGTTGAACAAGCGTGATCATGTATGCATTTAAGGTATTGACAAATGACAATTAATGCATTGGACGACAGGATTATGCCCGTCCAGAATCACTCCGGCAATGTCTTTGCATCATTCCTATCCATCCGGTCCCAGACCGGTGAACCGTTCGGGAGACTCCAATGACCTCGTTTATGAAGCGACTACCCGGCCTCTTGGGCGCTCTGCTCGTGACCTGCGCCGCGCAGGCCCAGACCTTCCCCGCAAAGCCGGTGGTGTTGATGGTGCCCTACCCGGTGGGGGGCGTGTCGGACGTGATTGCGCGGACCCTGAGCGGTACGCTCGCCAGGCACCTGGGCCAGCCGGTAGTGGTGGAAAACCTTGGTGGCGCAAGCGGCGGCATTGCCGCCCAGAAAGTGTTGAATAGCCCCGCCGATGGCTATGTCATTTTTCAGGGCTCGCCTAACGAGCTGATCCTCGCGCCACTTGCGAACGCCGCCATCAAGTACCGCAGCGAAGATTTCCGGCTGGTGCAGATGATCACCATCAATCCTCTGGTCATGCTGGCGCGCAAGGACCTGCCGGCGGCTAACGGTGACGAACTGATGGCCTACGCGAAGCGGGCAGCGGCGGCCGGTAAGCCGCTGACCTATGCGAGCGTGGGGCCCGGGTCGTTCTATCACCTGCTGGGCGAACACATGGCGAATGTCACGGGCGTACCGATGGTGCATGTGCCTTACAAAGGCGGCGCTCCGGCGGTGCAGGATCTGCTCGCCGGTCAGGTCGATATCTTCATGACTCCCTATGGCAAGGGACAGGTCCAATTGGTGGAGGAGGGAAAGTTGAAGGCCCCTGCGGTGCTGTCCGCCGGACGTCAGCAGCTCTTTTCGAAAGTGCCCACGCTGGATGAAAGCGGCGCGCTGAAGGGCTTTGTGTTCGACATCTGGGCGGGATATTTCGTACACCGGAATACGCCCGAGGCGATCGTGAATGTGCTGCACAAGGCGCTGGGCGAAGTGGCTAACGATGCCACCGTGCGCGGTCAGCTCGAGGCGCAGGCGATGGTAGTACCGGGCCCGCGTCCGCTTGATGAACTCGCCAAGCTCTATTCCGAAAACACAGCGCAGATGCGGACGATCGCCAAGTCGATGAATCTGCAGCCACAGTGAGAGGTTGATGAACGCCGTCGCCGATAAGCCCGCGCTGCCCCTTGCTGAATCCAGTGCGGGCAAGCCGCTTGCTCAATTCATTCGCATCCGAAGGGACCTGCATGCGAATCCCGAACTCGGATTCAATGAACATCGCACGGCGGCGATGGTGGCGGAGCTCCTGTCAGGGTGGGGCTATTCGGTCACAACCGGAATCGGTGGCACGGGCGTGGTGGGACAGATTCAACGAGGCCGTGGCGGTCGCCGCGTGGGGCTTCGTGCCGATATGGATGCGCTGCCTGTCCATGAAAAAACCGGCCTGGCATGGGCGAGCACCGTACCGGGGGTCATGCACGCCTGCGGTCACGACGGGCACACCGCCACGCTGCTCGCAGCGGCCCAGGCGATCGCTGATTCGGCGCGCTTCCAAGGAACCGTCAACCTGATTTTCCAGCCGGCCGAAGAAGGCGCGGGCGGCGCGGTTCGCATGATCGACGACGGCCTCTTCGAGCGCTTTCCCTGTGATGCCATCTTTGCCATGCACAACATGCCGGGCCTGGCGGCCGGCAGCTTCATGTTCCGAAGCGGCCCGACCATGGCATCGAGCGATGACGTTACGGTACACCTGACCGGGGTGGGCGGCCACGGCACCATGCCGCACACCACGACCGACGTGATTGTTGCTGCCTCGTCGATCGTGCTGGCACTGCAGTCAGTGGTTGCACGGAATGTGGATCCACTCGAAACCGCTGTGGTGTCGGTGGGGGCACTTCATGCAGGCCAGGCGGGCAATGTGATTCCCGACCGCGCTACGCTCGAACTGAGCGTACGTGCGCTCAACGCCGAGGTGCGGGCGCTTCTTCGCCGCCGGATTGTTGAGATTGTCGAGTCGCAGGCGCGGGGCCTGGGGGTGGAGGCCATGGTTGACTGGCGGCCGGGCTATGACGTTCTGGTCAACGATATCGACTGTACACAGTTCGTGTCGGGCGTTGCGCTCTCGCTGTTCGGGTCGGATCGGGTGGTTACCGATGGCCGGCGCTTTACCGCCAGCGAGGATTTCGCATTCATGCTGCAGAAAGTGCCGGGTTGTTACTTCTTTGTGGGCAACGGGCTCACTGGTCAGCTGGGGGGCTGCATGGTGCACAACCCGGGCTATGACTTCAACGACCAGATCATCGAGCCCGCGGCGCGACTCTGGTCGACCCTGGTCGAGCGTTATCTTGCGCCAGGCGCGTCTTCGTCCGCCGCGCTGACACGCTGACGAGTTGTCGCAGGGACGGGGTTCAGGCAACATCACCAGGTCCTTCTTCTGCCAAAACTCCTCGCGACGCTGTTTCAACGGAAGGGCGATCGCGTCTCGGCATGCCAGACCTGCAAAATCCGCCTCCCGCCACCGCGCCATTCAAACCGCTTCGCCGTGAAGACGATCGCCTTCTGACCGGGCGCGGTCAGTTCACCGCTGACGTCCGGATCGAAGGGGCGCTTCATGTCGCCTTCGTGAGAAGTCAGCACGCACGTGGCCGCCTCCTGGCGGTCGACACGCGCGACGCGCTCGCTCTGCAAGGGGTTGTTGCGGTGTTTACCGCGAA
>JALREG010000026.1 GCA_023253905.1 Burkholderiaceae bacterium | reverse complement strand
CAAGGCATCAAAATCTGCCAGGGAACTGTTCGCGAAGAGCCGTGGCATCAATCTCCTGGCGGCTGCGCGCGTGGCGCTTTTTGGCGCACGCGATGTGTGGTTCGTGGTGGGCGTACCGGTGTTTCTCTACGCGGCCGGCTGGACCTTCACCATGGTGGGCGGCTTTCTTGCGCTCTGGACGATCGGCTATGGCGCGGTGCAGGCGCTTGCGCCTGCGCTGGTTCAGCGTAGCAGCGACGGGCTGAGCGCTGAGGTGCCAGCCGCGCGACGCTGGTCGGGGTTCCTCGCGCTGGTGCCACTCGTACTCGCGGCATTGGTGATTGCAAAGGTGCCTCATCTCGAGTGGGTCGTAGTCGCTGGTCTTGCGGTGTTTGGTTTTGCCTTTGCGGTCAACTCCTCCGTTCACTCCTACCTGGTGCTGGCCTATGCCGGGTCCGAGAAGGCAGCCGAGGATGTGGGCTTCTACTACGCAGCCAATGCAATGGGGCGCTTCTTTGGCACGCTGATGTCGGGATTGCTTTATCAGTGGGGCGGCCTGGCCTGGGCGCTGTCGGGTTCGGCAGTGCTACTCGCCATCTGCTGGTTGGTCACGCTGGGGTTGCCCGAGCAGTCGCAGGAAAGTTCGGGCCTCTCCGCGGGCGAGCACGAACATCGCCCTCCTCGCGGGGCACCATGAACGAACGGGATGCAGTGCGGGCGTTGTCGGCGCTCGCCCAGGAGGCGCGGTTGCGGATCTATCGGGCAGTGGTGGGCGTGGGGCCCGCGGGCATCACCCCCGGCGCGCTCGCTGTCACACTCGGTATTCCTCCTTCAACTGTCTCCTTCCACGTGAAGGAACTGCTTCATGCGGGACTCGTTACGCAGGAACGTGATGGCCGGCACCTGATTTACCGGCCAAGCATCGAGACGATGAATGCGCTGCTGGCTTACCTGTCAGCGCACTGCTGTCAGGCGGTGAGCTGTGAGGGGGTTGCCGCGCAGTCAGGAGCGGCTTGCATCAGCTGTTGAATTTCGCCATTACTCGGAGATCGTCATGAGCGAAAAGGTGTACAACGTGCTGTTCATTTGCACCCACAATTCCGCGCGATCAATCATGGCCGAGGGCCTGCTGAATGCCCTGGGCCGAGGGAAATTCAAAGCCTACTCTGCGGGTAGCCAACCGGGCCCTGTCGTCAGCCCAATTGCGCTGCAGACCCTGATTGCCATGCACGTCACGGCCGACGGGTACCGCAGCAAGGGCTGGTTGGAGTTTGCTGCCCCGGGAGCGCCTGCCCTCGATTTTGTTTTTACGGTTTGCGACAACGCTGCTGGCGAAGTCTGTCCGGTCTGGCCGGGTCAGCCGATGACCGCACACTGGGGCGTCGCCGATCCGACACTTTTTGAAGGGACCGATGAGCAGAAGGCCAAGGTGTTCTTTGATACTGCGATGATCCTGAAGCGGCGGATCGAGCTGATGCTGGCGTTACCACTTGCTTCGCTGGATAGGCTGGCGATCCAGCGAGAGATCCGCGAGATCGGCGCCGGTTAACACTCCATGCCTGAGCGTTCTTTCCCATGAGCGTCTTTGAACGCTACCTGTCCCTCTGGGCGTCCTTGTGCATTGTTGCAGGCATTGCGCTGGGCCAGCTATTGCCCGCTCCGTTCCAGGTTGTCGGGCGTCTGGAACTTGCAAACGTCAATCTTCCGGTTGGTTTGCTGATATGGGTGATGATCATTCCGATGCTCATCAAGGTGAATTTCGGCGCGATCCAGCGGGTACGGCAGCACTGGCGAGGCTTAGGAATCACCTTGTTCGTCAACTGGGCGATCAAGCCGTTTTCGATGGCGTTATTCGCCTGGATTTTTGTGCGACATGTTTTCGCACCTTACTTGCCGGCTGACCAGATAGACAGCTATGTTGCCGGGCTGATCCTGCTCGCGGCTGCGCCCTGCACGGCGATGGTGTTTGTCTGGAGCCGGCTGACAGGCGGGCAACCGCTTTTTACGCTCACCCAGGTTGCGCTCAACGACCTGATCATGGTGTTCGCTTTCGCGCCTATCGTCGCCCTGCTGCTCGGGCTTTCGGCGATTACGGTACCGTGGGATACCCTGGTCACGTCGGTCTTGCTCTACATCGTCATTCCGGTGGTGATTGCACAGGTTGCTCGGTGGGCCCTCCTCAAACGCGGTCAGGATGTATTTGATGCAGCGATCGCGAAGCTGGGGCCCTGGTCGATCTCAGCGCTACTCGCCACTCTGGTGCTGCTGTTTGGCTTTCAGGGGGAGGCGATTCTCGGTCAGCCCCTGGTGATTGCCATGCTGGCGGTGCCCATCCTGCTTCAGGTGCTAATCAACTCCGCCCTTGCGTATTGGCTCAACCGGTGGGCAGGCGAGGCGCACAATGTGGCGGGCCCGTCAGCGCTGATCGGCGCAAGCAATTTCTTCGAGCTGGCGGTGGCCGCTGCAATCAGTCTGTTCGGCTTTGAATCGGGCGCGGCGCTGGCAACCGTGGTTGGCGTGCTGATCGAAGTTCCCGTCATGCTACTGGTGGTACGGATCGTGAATCGCACCCGGCCCTGGTACGAACGCCCGGTTCACGTAAAGCGCGACTGAACCTGTTGAGGGGCAACCCCGAACCAGGAAAGCGTGTCGTCTTCGGCACGCTGGTGCCGGTGAGCGTTCAAAGCTGACGTTTCGCCCGCTTGTCGAGCATCCGCAGCAGATCCGTGCGTACCGACTCGACATGTTCCCGAAGACAATCGCACGCTTCGTCGATCGCGCCGCGTCGCGCGAGTTCGATGAGCCTTGCGTGCTCCCGGCGTGCGCGCCTTCTCGCTGCATCCGATGACAGCTGGACTCGGGTGTAGCGATCGGTTTTCTGCAGAAGGCTCGCCACCACCGCGCTGGTCTCGGGTAGTGACGCCCGCGCGTAAAGGGCAGCATGGAGTTGCTGATTCAAGACGCCCCAGCGCGCTGGATCACGCTCGCGAATGGCGGTCTCAAAGCGCGCCTGGATCGCATCGATGACCTTGAAATCGGCTTTATCAAGACGCCCGATCGAATCGCGAAACAACCGGGTCTCGAGAAGAACGCGCAGGTCGAAGACGTCGTTCACCTCCTCACGCGACAACTCGGTGACCACCGCGCCCTTGTGCGGAACCATTCGTACCAGCCCTTCTGCCTCGAGCTGGATCAGCGCCTCGCGAACGGGGATGCGGCTCACGCCGAAGCTTGCCGCGAGCGCGTCCTGACGCAGTTGGGTGCCCGCCGGATAGGCGTTACTCAGGATCTGTTCGCGGAGCCGGTCGACCACGATGCCGGCAAGCGTGCGGGGTTGGAGGTCGTGATACATGGTGTTGACGGGTAGATTTTATACAATATACGATGTGCAGATGAACGCTGCAACGAGCCCGCAACGCCCCGCGAATGACACCCAGGAAAAACGCGTAACCGCCTGGCCAGTGCGCGTCGTTCTCGCGATCTCGGCCTTCATTCTTCGTATCGAGCGCCTGCTCATCATTTTCCTCATGGCGCTGCTCCTTGCGCTCATCCTGCTCAATGTGGTCACGCGCTACTCTGGCTCGTCGATCTATTGGGTCGATGAATCCGCGGTGTTCTCGGTGGTGTGGCTTGCCTTCATTGGCGGCTCGGCCATGACCCGGCTTC
>JALREG010000431.1 GCA_023253905.1 Burkholderiaceae bacterium | reverse complement strand
CGCGCCAGCGAACGTCCGAGTTGCGCCACCTCCAGCGAATGCGTCAAGCGGGTGCGAAACAAATCGCCCTCGTGGTTGAGAAACACCTGTGTTTTGTAGACCAGTCGGCGAAACGCGGTGGAATGCACGATCGAGTGGAATGCGCGCAGGCCCGCGAGCCGGTGTTGTTCATCCGGATCGAGCGCGTCCCAGGCGCTTCGCATGTCAGCGAATTCGGTGTCGGCCCGAACCTCGGGTACGACCTTGGCCGAGAGCAGCGAATAGCGTCCGGCGGGATCCACAAATGAGGCGTCGGTATGCCACAGGCGATTGCTGAGAATACTGAGGCGGCGGCGATCGGCCACGTCAGCCAGTTCGCCGTTTGCTTTCACACTGGAAATATCGGTGAGCGCTTCATTGCCGAAGCGGTTTGCACCCAGGGCAGACAGGGAGGTTTGGGTGTGCAGTTTTCCGTCGAAGCGGGTCGCGAAATCAACCTGTTCGTCATCGGTGAACGGCTGGTCGCGAAAGACCAGAACTGCATACTGATCCATGGCGGCGCGGATCGCTGCGAGCATTGCCGGGTCGCGTGCCTGACGGAGGTCGACCCCGACCACTTCGGCAGCGAACAGAGAGTGCAGCGGCTTGCAATTGAGCATGGGAGCTCCGATGAACGATCAGACATGAATGATTTTAGTGCGCCGGGGCGGGCATCGCCAGGTTTTGGGTCTGGTTTCGGATCGGCCGCGATGGACGGCCAGGGCGGTGCGCTCAAGGTATTCTTCGGCCTCTCTCCGGGAGCCACGCCTTGAAGCATGTTTTGAAAATCACGGTCGAGTTCGGCGACTGCGATCCGAGCGGGATCGTTTTTCACCCGAATTTTTTCAGCTGGTTTGATGCGGCCTCGCTGCATTTCTTCCGCGATAGCGGCATCCCGCCTTGGCGCGATACCCTGCTCACCCACGGCATCCTGGGTACGCCCATTGTTTCCACCCGGTGCGATTTTCGGGCGCCGGCTCGGTATGGCGACCAGATCGAAGTGCATACCTGCATATCCGAGTGGCGCGAGCGACGCTTTACTCAGCACCATCAAATTGTGAAGGGCGACATCCTGATTGCCGAGGCCTTTCATGTGAGGGTATTCGCAGGGCCGCATCCCGACGATCCGGAGCGTATTCGTGCCGTGCCGGTCCCGCCTGCCTTCCGCGAAATGTGCGATCGGAAGTATCCGCCGCAGCTACAGGCGTCGGGCTGAACGATCTCGGTTTGCGTTGGCTCGGGGCTCGGGGTGGTTGCGTCTCGACCGATCGTCCTGAGGCGCTTTCCCAGGCGAACCGACGCGCGAGTCAGCCGTTATGGCAGACCTGGCCGTGTCGGGTCAGGTTGTAGCCGCCCAGTCGACCGGCGTGCGCGGCGAACCGACGACCGCGCCCAAGCTCGAGCAGCCGATGGAGGGGTGGGTCGAATACGCTCCGTCGCCAGGCTACCAGCTCGACATCTTCGGTGGCGAGCGGTATGAACGGTAACCGGTGTCTGTCGGCGACCGCTCGGATGCCAAACCCCGCATCGGCGTAGCCATCCGCGATGGCTTCAGCCACTTCGGTTTCACTGAAGGCGGGGGTATCCAGGGCTCGAAGCTTGTCCAGGCTCGCGCCCGAGGCGCGCAAGAGCCTTGCGAACAGGAGATTGCTGCCTGCCCCCTGCTGGCGACGGATGACGCGGGCTCGCCGGGCAATCAGGTCTTTGAGCGACCGGATACGAAGCGGATTACCCTCGGCGACGATGAGCCCCTGCTCGCGGCGGGCCCAGTGCAACGAGACCACGGGAAGACCTGCCAGCGCACTCTGTATGGCCTCGGTGTTGTACCCGGTGCCGCTGGAATTGGGGATGTGAATCAGCGCCGCACAGGCCCGGCGGCTCGCAAGCCGCGCCAGACCGTCGCTGCTGCCGTGACAGTCGGGCGCGAGCACCGAGCCCGCCTCGCGTACCGCCCAATCGAGCAGGGGATCATGAGACCCGGCAATGACGGGGGGCACGTTGACCGACTCATGTAGAGCCGGACCGCGCGTTGAGGCGGCAATCCAGGCGTCGATCTGGTGGCGCTCGAACAGGAGCTTGCCGCGTGCGCGACCGAACGGAATCTCGCCCCGAGACACGAGGTGGTAAATCGTTCGAGGGCTCATGCGAAGGAGCTCTGCCACTTCGGCCGTGTTCAGCAGCGCGCGTTCGAACGACTGCTCGGCCGCAGTGGCTGACGGCGAAACGGTTTTTCCGGGCCGCTTTGACATGTGGGCTTCCTGGGGCAGAACCCCAAAAAATGAGAACTAAAGCTTATGCAAATTTTACGCGCTCTCCTCATTTATTTCAGTCACTGCTAAATTCCTCCACGCAAATACCTGCCGTCGACCGGCATGCCTATCCGGGTTCAATGAACGACCTTGCCGCCACCTTACCCATGATTGCCGACCTGCTCGCCGGCAGGCAGCCAGGGCTTTGGACGATCGTCGGTCTTAGTCTGCAGGTGAGTGCGCTCGCGACGCTGGTCGCCTCGGTGCTCGCTTTACCCCTCGCGGCAGCCATCGCACTGTTTGATTTCCGCGGTCGCAACTTCCTCATCGCCGTCCTGAACGCCCTGATGGGCTTGCCTGCAGTCGTGGTCGGGTTGGTGGTTTATCTGCTCCTCTCACGAGCGGGGCCGCTTGGCCCGCTGGGCATTCTGTTCACGCCATCGGCCATGGTGATTGCGCAAGCCATTCTGGTGCTGCCACTGGTGACTGCACTCGCGCGGCAGATGCTGGAAGATTCGCTGCGTGAGCTTGGCCCTTATCTGCGCTCGCTCAAGGCCAGCCGGACAAACCTCGTTCTCACCGTGCTCACCGAAACGCGCTTGTCGCTTCTCACAGCGCTCCTTGCTGGCTTTGGCCGGGCGGCAGCCGAGGTGGGCGCGGTCATGATTGTGGGCGGCAACATTGAGGGTGTCACCCGCACCATGACGACCGCGATTGCGCTGGAGACCAGCAAAGGCGACCTCGCTTTGGCGCTGTCACTGGGTTTCATCCTGATTGTGATCGTGCTGGCAGTGAACGCCTGTGCGCAGTGGCTACGGGTTCGTACCCATGCAGCGACCGGCTGAGTTGCCGCATTCGCTCGCCTTGAATGCGCTTGGCTTCTCGGCAAGCGGCCGGTCCATCGTCAAGCCCGCCACACTGGTGCTGCCCCTCGCGGGTCGAACAATCGTGCTTGGACCGAACGGCGCGGGGAAGAGCACGCTCCTGCAACTCATCCACGGCATGCTGGTTCCGGACCAGGGGTCGGTCGGTATCCGTCAAGCGGGGTCCATCGAGCGCCCGGTCGGCGCCCATGAGTTGGGTTTTGTCCTGCAGCGGCCGGTGATGTTGGCCCGTTCGGTACTTGGTAACGTGACCCACGCACTGGCGGTGCGGGGCGTTTCCCGTGCCGAGCGCGAACCGCGTGCCCGGCGTGTGCTTGAGCGGGTGGGGCTGACTGCGCTTGAATCTCGGCCGGCGCGGCGCCTGTCTGGTGGTGAACAGCAACGCCTTGCCATCGCACGGGTGATGACTACAGAGCCCGCGTGTCTGCTGCTAGACGAACCCACCGCTCACCTGGACCCGGGGGCCACCGCAGCCATTGAGCGGCTGCTCTGCGATTGGTCGGCTGCCGGCACCGGGTTTGTCATGAGTACACACGATCTGGCGCAAGCGCGTCGCTTGGCTGACCAGATCGTCTTCATGCATCGTGGTGAGGTGATCGAGTTCAGCCCCGCGCATCGCTTCTTTACCGCGCCCGACACGGAAATCGGTGCGCGCTTTATGGCCGGTGAGTTGCTTGACTGACTCATGCGAAACCTGGCGATGAATCCACGCACTCCATTTTGTGCAGTGCGCGGTTTGATGACGGTCGCGCTGGTTCTCGCCACGCTGGGCGGCTCGATGCCGGCATCTGCTCAGAAGCCGCCAAGGGCGACCGAGTCGGCTGATGGAGGCCACATCGTGATGGCGTCCACCACCTCCACCGAGCAGTCCGGGCTCTTTACGCATCTGCTGCCACGATTCTTCGCGAAGACGGGCATTCAGGTGCGGGTTGTCGCTCTGGGAACCGGGCAGGCGATTGCGGTAGCCTCCCGCGGTGACGCCGATCTGCTGTTCGTCCATGACAAGGTGGCCGAGGAAAAATTTGTTGCCGACGGATTGGGGCTCGCCCGGCACGATGTGATGTACAACGACTTCATCGTGATCGGCCCCGCATCGGACCCCGCCCGCCTGGCGGGAGTTCGTGATGTGGTCCGGGCGCTGGGCCAGATCGCGCAGGGCCGGCACCCGTTTCTATCTCGAGGCGACCGTAGTGGTACCCATGCCGCTGAACTTCGGTTCTGGAAAGACGCGGGCATCGACCCCAAAGCCTCAACCGGTGGCTGGTATCGCGAGACTGGCTCAGGCATGGGGCCCCTGCTTAACATTGCGTCGTCGATGAACGCCTACGCGCTCGCCGATCGGGGGACCTGGCTGAATTTCCGGAACCGCGGCGAGTTAAGGGTGCTGGTGGAGGGAGACGATCGCCTGCTTAACCGATACGGCGTGATCGTCGTGAACCCTGCCCGTCACCCGCATGTGAAGCTCAAACAGGCGCAGGCCTTCGCAGACTGGATCCTATCGGCGGAAGGCCAGCAGGCGATCGCTGACTACCGGATCGAAGGCGAAGCGCTGTTCTTCCCCAACGCGAAGCGCTGACCGGACGCGCGCGCGGCGTCTTGCCTGGACATGGTCTTCTTTCCTGAACCAGAGCGCCGACAAAAAAGGGTCCCGGCGGCCGGTTCAACAGCCTGCCGGGACCCCGTGGATGGAGTGGGAGATGATGGGCCGATCAAACAGGCTCAGCTGCGAGCTTGAGCCCGAGTTGATTGGCTGCGATGACCGCCTGGGTGCGGTTACGCGCGCCGAGCGCGCGCAGTACCGCGCTGACATGAATCTTGACGGTGCCTTCGGCAAGGTCGAGCTCACGGCAGATGAGCTTATTGGGCAGACCCCTGAGAATCAGGCGCAACACGTCACACTGGCGGCCGGTGAGGCCAAGGCTTCGCGGATCACGTGAAGTGGCGCGCGCGGGTTGCACGCGAGACAGGGCGTTAGCCGGGGTCCAGCCTGTGTTCGTGACCACCTCCTTGGGCACATACATATGGCCCGCTGCCACCATTTGCAGCGCATAGCGAAGCACGTCGTGGTGAACGGTTTTGGGGATGAAGCCCTGCGCGCCCAGATTGAGGCAGCGCATGATGGTGTCGCGTTCGCCGTCGGCGGACAGAACCACCACCGGCGTGTCGGGGCGCAGCAGCCGCAGGCCCTGCAAGGCGTCGTAGCCATCGCTATCGGGGAGCCCGAGATCGAGCAGAATGCAGTCGATGCGGTTGCCTTCAGCGAGAAGCCGGCGGGCTTCGCCGTAGCTTGCCGCGAATTCAACTTTGGAGTCGGGGGCGACGGTTTCCAGGGTGTAGCGCAGTGCATCGCTCATGATCGGATGGTCATCGACGAGCAGAAAGCGTTTGGCCGGACGATGCATGAGGGAGTTCGAAAGGTGCATGTCGTTCTCCTTGAAGGATGTTGGTTATTGATTGACGAAGTAAAGTACGCCCGATGAATGATGATTGGCGTTTCTGCGTAGCACCAATGATGGATTTCACGGATCGGTTCTGCCGATACGTGCATCGTGCGTTCACTCGTCGGGCGCGCCTATACACCGAGATGATCACCACCGGTGCGCTGATTCACGGGCAGCGTGAACGATTGCTCAGATTCGACCCGGGTGAGCATCCGGTCGCGTTGCAGATCGGCGGATCTGAACCCGACGATCTGGCGCGCGTGGCGGCTTGGGGCGAACAGGCGGGCTACGACGAAATCAATCTCAACTGCGGCTGCCCCAGCGAACGCGTGCAGCGTGGAGCGTTTGGCGCCTGCCTGATGGCTGTGCTGTTAAGGGTCGCACTTACAATCCCACACTTCGTCAAGATAAAGGCTTACGGGATAGGGTCCCCA
>JALREG010000374.1 GCA_023253905.1 Burkholderiaceae bacterium | reverse complement strand
GCGGTCGGGGAACTTGATGTAGTGAAAGAAGCAGCGCCGCAGAAAGGCGTCGGGCAATTCCTTCTCATTGTTGGAGGTAATGACCACCACCGGGCGGTGCCGGGCGCGGATCAGCTGGCGGGTTTCATAGACATAGAACTCCATCCGGTCGATCTCCCGCAGCAGATCGTTGGGGAACTCGATGTCGGCCTTGTCGATCTCGTCGATGAGCAGCACCACCGGCTGATCGGATTCAAACGCCTGCCAGAGCACGCCACGCACAATGTAGTTGTGAATGTCCTTGACGCGCTCATCGCCCAGCTGCGAGTCGCGCAGGCGCGAAACCGCGTCGTATTCGTAGAGGCCTTGCTGTGCTTTGGTGGTTGACTTGATATGCCACTGCAAAAGCGGCATGTTCAGCCCGCGGGCGACTTCTTCCGCCAGCATCGTCTTACCGGTTCCGGGCTCGCCCTTGATCAGGAGCGGGCGCTGCAGCGTGATGGCGGCGTTGACCGCGAGCTTCAGGTCCTCGGTGGCGACGTAGCTGTCGGTGCCTTGAAAGCGCATGGGGGGAGTCCGTAAAGGATCAAAAGTGGCAGTATAAGCGCCCGCCCGGCGTGAGTTGGAACTTGGCTCGGCCACAGCGCTCGGCTAGAATGCGCGGGCCGCAGAAACCGGAGGCGCCGGCAGCCTGTCAGGGCAGGCCGGACGAACTTAAAATACCGTCAGGGATCATGATCAAACACGCACTGATTTCGGCTGCGCTGCTGGCGCTGCCACTAGCGGGCTATGCGCAAGGCTCGGCGCCGAAAGGTGATGCCGCCGCGGGGGCCACCAAGGTCTCAATGTGCATCGGTTGCCACGCGATACCAGGCTACAAGGCCTCGTTTCCCATTGTTTACAGCGTCCCGATGATCTCGGGTCAGACCGCGGCCTATCTTGCTGCGGCGCTGGAGCAGTATCGGAAGGGGGATCGTAGTCATCCCACCATGCGAGGGATCGCCGGAAGCCTCTCCGATCAAGACATCGCCGATCTGGCCGCTTACTACGCTTCCCGGTGAATGTCGCGGGCGCGCCCTGCTGCCCGTGCTTTTCGCCCTCGAATCAGGAGAAACATCATGCGATTGATGCCAGGCAAATGGCTGGTCGTCGCCTCGCTGGCTGTCATTGGAGTGGGTTCGGCAGCGGCCGGTGATATTGCAAAGGGGCGTGAAAAGGCCGATCAGGTCTGCGCCGCCTGCCACGGTAAAGACGGCAATACGCCGATTGATCCCGCGTATCCCAAACTGGCCGGGCAGCACGCCGATTATCTGGTGCGCGCACTGCTGGACTACAAGAGCGATCAGCGCAAGAACGCGATCATGTCGGCGCAGGCCAAGGCACTGTCGCGGGCCGACATCGACAACCTGTCAGCGTTCTACGCGAGCCTCCCCGGCAAGCTCTCCCACAAGCGCTGAGTTTCCGCGGGTGGGTCGCCCCGAGCGTTGGGGCGACGTTCCGCGAGGGCGGCCTGCCTGCGCGCTGGGCTTGAGTTCATCTCTGCGAAGCCAGGCGGCAAGTGCCTGGTTGTCGAGCCGACGCAGGCTGCGCATGAAGCCGGGCTCCCAGGTGCGTACCGCCACGAGAAGACTCATGGGGTGTCTTCTTACCAACGGTAGCGCTGAGTCGACCTCGTGCGAGTCTGAATACTCGCGCGTGAGTTCTTCCACCCGCCGCATGAGCGCAAGCCTGCGCTCGTTGCTCAGGCGAACATTGATCACGCCAATGCATTCGCCCGGGCCGTCGAACCGGTGGTCGAGAAAGTCATCGGCGTGGGCTCGGAAATGTCGGACGATCGGGCCGTCTCTCAGCCACCGGAAGGTTCTGCAGAGGCGTAGCCGGTAGTGGTTGTTCGGGTGGAGGGTAAGGAAGCCCATCCGGTCAAGTTGCAGCAATGCGCGAACCGCCGCTGGCGGACCGATGCGGTAGATGCTGGTGATTTGTTCCAGTTCGAGCTGGTGGAGCGCGCAAACCGCCACCGTAAACAGTACCGGATCAGCCACGATCGCGGCCTCTTGTTCATGGGTGAGCGACTGGAGTTCGGCGCGTGACATGCCAGCGTCCCGGACCAGGTCTGGCAGGTCATCGTCGAGCAGTTCCAAAAGCCGATCGAGGCGGCGAAGGTCAAAGTTTCGCCCTGCGAACATTCGCTTGACCGAGGCCTCGGAGCAGGGAATGAGCGCGGCGAGCTTGGCGTAGCTGATGCCTCTTGCACGGAGCCGGCGTTTGAGTGATTCAACCAGCGCTTCTCGTGGGGTCATGACAGGGCTCTCCCGTTGACGGCGAATCGCGCGCGGTCGCAGTACTGGCGCGGATACGCACAAAACGGTTCAGCTTACGGGCCTGGCATGGCGCTGCCTGGCACGTTTGGCCTAGGGCCAAGCGCCAGGGGGCGCTTGCAAGAGGCTGTGTTACCCCAGCATCCGCATGGGGATGCAGTTCACCCAGCCGCCCGCAGGAATGCTCGCGCTTGAGTGCTCCAGCACCACCAGGCAGTCGGCGCGCGACATGGAGCTCAGTACCGCGGAGCCCTGATTGGCCATGAGGGTGACCCGTGGCGTGCCGTCGGTGTCAGTAGAAAGCATGGCGCGCTGATATTCGGTCCGGCCTACCCGCTTACGGATCGGGGTGAGCGTACGCGCCCTGAGGAGGGGAGTGGGCTCGACCCGCCCTCCACCCAGGCGAGTGAGCGCATCTCTCACCATGAAAAGGAAGGTGATCATGACGGCCACCGGATTACCGGGCAGTCCGAAATAAAGCGCCCTCCCGACGCGGCCGAAGGCGAGGGGCCTGCCGGGACGCATGGCGATTTTCCAGAAGCCAACCTGTCCGAGCTTTTGCATGATCGAACGGGTGTGATCAGCCTCACCAACCGATACGCCTGCCGACGAAATGATCGCATCCGCGCGCTTGCTGGCCTCGGAAATGGCGCGTTCTAGCGCGACCGGGTTGTCCTGGATGATTCCCAGGTCGATCAGTTCCACGCCCATCCGGTTCAGAAGTGCGCGAAGCGTGCTGCGATTGCTATCGTAGATCATGCCTTCGGCGAGCGGCGTGCCGGGCGCACAGAGCTCATCGCCTGTCGACAGGATTGCGACGCGGAGCCTTCGCATCACCTGAATCTCGGCAATGCCGAGGGAGGCAATGAGGCCGCATTCGGCAGCGCCCAGGCGCTGCCCGGCAGAGAGAGCCGGTTCGCCGCAACGCAGATCTTCGCCACGCAGTCGCAGGTTCTGACCGCGCTCCTGACCGGGCGGAATGCGAACCTGGCCGCTCTCCACCGTTACGAATTCTTGCGGCACGACGGTGTCGTGACCGGTTGGCATGACGGCACCTGTCATGATCCGAACTGACTGACCGGCGCCGGGCAGGTCAGGAAACGCCCGTCCTGCAAGTGCGTTACCGATCACCTGCAACACGGTGTCGCCCTGCGCTGACAAATCGGCTGCGGCGAATGAGTAGCCGTCCATGGCTGCATTGTCATGCGCCGGCACATCGAGTGTGGACGACAGATCGTTCGCAAGAATGCGTCCGTCGGCCTGGGCGAGGGCGACCGATTCGATGTCGCGGATGGGGACGACCTGCTCGCTGATTCGTCGAATCGCCTCGTCGAGCGCGAGTGCATCCGGATCAAACGGGGGCGGTGACGGGGTGGCCGTTGGCTGGCCGGTCAGCGAGCCTCTATCTGTCATGGGGTGCTCTCCAGTCGGCGCAGCTCGTCGGCGGTATTGAGATTGACGAAGGCCTGTTCATCATCGAAGTGGGCCTCCACCCAGCGGCCTTGCGACAACCACGTCTCGATTCGCCGACCACCAGCGGTGAGGTACTGCGCGAGTTCGCCCGCGAGGGATTGGTGAAGCAGCGCGATCACAGGATGCGCCTGCGTCCCGCATCGAACCGACACCCGATCAGCCTCGGCGTGCGCCTGCGCCTGCGTGAGCCGGCTCACCAGATCAGCCGGTAGAAGCGGCGTGTCGCAGGGGACGCAAACAAGCCACGGGGTCTGGATCGCCATCAGCGCGGCGTGTACGCCGGCAAGCGGTCCGGGTCGATCTGGAATGCGGTCGGCGATGACGCGCAGCGACAAGGATCGCCAGCTGGGATCGTCGGGATCTGCATTGATGATCAGAGAGGCAACCTGCGGCCGAATCCGATCGATCACATGCTCGATCAAAGGACGGCCGCGAAACGCTGTCATTGCCTTGTTGGTGCCGTGGCCGTCGGTGCTCATTCGGCGTCCAAGACCGCCGGCGAGCACGACACCTGTCACCTCTGCAGCAGCCGGCGCAGCTGACACGCGCGCCATCATCAGCCGCCGATGTAGGACATCTCGATGCGGCGTAACCCGGCTGTCTCGTCAGATCTGATTTCGGAGTAGCGGTCGTCGCGCAGATTCCAGAGGTGCGCGATCGCAGCGCTAATCTGCTCGTCGCCGTAGTTGCCACGAAGCAGGGTGCGTAAATCATGTCCCTCGGTAGCGAACAGACAGGTGTACAACCGGCCTTCAGTGGAAACCCGCGCACGCGTGCACTCCGCACAGAAGGGTCGAGTGACCGATGAAATCACCCCGACCTCACCTGCCCCGTCAACATACCGCCAGCGCTCGGCAACCTCGCCGCTGTAGTTGGGATCAACGGGCACCAGGGGAAACGTTTCGCTGATGCGGGCGATGACGTCGCCCGACGGCACCACCTCATCCATGCGCCAGCCATTTGAGGCGCCGACATCCATGAATTCGATGAAGCGAAGAATATGTCCGGAGCCGCGAAAATGCCGGGCCATGGGCAGGATTTCGCTGTCGTTGACGCCGCGACGGACCACCATGTTCACCTTGATGGGCGTAAGCCCGGCGGCTGCTGCCGCGTCGATGCCCGTGAGTACATCGGACACCGGAAAGTCAACGTCATTCATTCTCCGGAAAACCGCGTCATCGATGGCATCCAGGCTGACCGTGACACGCTCCAGTCCGGCAGCTCGGAGTGATTTCGCTTTACGCGCAAGGAGCGTGGCGTTGGTCGTGAGCGTCAGGTCAACCGGCGCGCCGGTGGGCGTACGCAGTTGAGCCAACATTTCGATCAGGTTTTCAATGCCGCGTCGAAGGAGCGGTTCGCCCCCGGTCAAGCGGATTTTTTCAACGCCATGGGCGACGAATAATCGCGCGATCCGGGTGAGTTCTTCAAAGCTCAGCAGCGAAGATTGGGGCAGGAACTGGTAATCGGTGCCGAAGACAGACTTCGGCATGCAGTAGGTGCAACGAAAGTTACACCGGTCAGTCACCGACAGCCGCAGGTCATGCAAGCGCCGTCCGCGCTGGTCGGATAACAATCCGCTGACGGGCGGGGCGTTGTCAGGAATGACGGGCGCGCGTGTCGGGTAGCGCGCCTCGGCGATCGGAATGATTCGTTCGGTCATCGGTACAGGTCCGTTGATGTCCGATGGTAGCGGGCGCACGTACAGGGCGCACGCATGCCCTGTACGCGCCCGCAGGAATCACTGACGCGTTTCAACCTGCTGCAAAGGCTCACTGGCCACCTCGCGTCGCGGCGCGCGCTTCCGCACAGGGCGCGGCGTCACGGCCTCGGCGACCGGTTCGGGCTGCGCGGTACCGGGCGCGGTCTCCACCCACTGAAGGCCGGCTCGATTCACGATGGCCTCGAGGTCTTCGCGTGCAGGCGCCGCCGGCTGGGGTGCAGGGGCTTGCCCCGGCGCAGCCGCCTCGGGAGCGGGGGCACTGGCGGTCGCGGCCTGTGGCCCCGGGTCAGCAGTCTGTACGCTGACCGGTGGCGCTGATGCCGCAGCGACGACCGGAGCCACCGTGCCAGCCTCGGGGACCGGTGGCGGCGCGACGGTGTCCATTGCGGGTGCTGCGGCTGTGACAGGCGATGGGGCGCTCTGGGATACCGGTGCTGCGACCGACGCGGCTGCGCTGACTGCCGATTGCACCGGACCGGGTTGAGCAGCGGGCAGTGCGGCTGTGACAGCACTGGGTGCAGCGGGCGTTGCACTCGTGGATGAAGCGGGCTGCAGAGCGGCCCCTGCGGCGGGCACCGAGGATGAGTCGCCAGCCGACCGCGTAGTGCTGGCGGCCTGCGGTTCATTCGCGGCGCCGGTGGATCCGACAACATCCACGGGCGAGCCATCGGCTTGGGTGATTGCATCGACGCCCTCACCACGTTCGCGGCGACCCCCACGACGACGTCGCCCCCGACGACGCGATTCACCGTCGCCCTGTTCATCGACCGACTGTTGCAGATCCGCTGGAACGCTGCCCTGGGCAAGCTGCGGCGCAACGACGCCGTTGGCACCCGGCGCGGCGGTCTGCCCGAGACTTGCGTCGGGCTGAGGCTGAATTCCGCTTGCCATCGCTGCTTGATCTGCGGTGGGGCGTGGCGCCTGGCGGTCGCGGCGTGGTTCACGCGTATCCTGTCCGTCGCGCGATTCCTGTCCTTCACGCGGTTCGCGGCGATCCCGGCCTTCGCGGGACTCGCGGCCATCACGGCGGTCACGCCCATCACGGTTATCGCGGCTTTCACGACCCTCTCGATTTTCACGACCTTCGCGGTTGTCGCGGCCCTCGCGGTTCTCGCGACCGTCGCGGCTTTCCCGGCCTTCGCGATTCTCGCGGCCTTCGCGACTCTCCCGGCCCTCGCGACTTT
>JALREG010000318.1 GCA_023253905.1 Burkholderiaceae bacterium | reverse complement strand
TGGTACGCATGGGGGCAGGGATCCCTGCATTGAGCCTAAGAAGCGCCTTGCTGCGCCGACAAGGGGGACAGGCCCGTTGTGATGGGACAGCCCGTCAGCGGCCATCCGGCTCTGCCGGCTCCCCTGCGCCGCTTTCCGCCTCGATGCTGTAGTACTCGCGCTCATCGGAGCAGCAGAGATCGCCGTAGTAGCGCTCCAGTACGGCATAGGCCTCGTCGTACGAGCCGAACGTCTGGCCGGCGATGGTGTCGGTGAGGCCGTCGTCCCGGACGATGCGGTAGCGGGTCATCGCTGCTGACGGGCTGCACGGGCCCAGTGTCTCAGCAGTGGCCTTGGACTACCCAGGCGCCAGGTCGAGGGAGTGGATCACCACGGAGCCGGCGCACACCCACCGCATCCCTCGGCCAGTCCTCACGCCGCGTCAAGGATCGGGCCAGGCGCCCTCCGGTGTCGGGCGTCCTTGCCGCGGCGCTGCGGCCGACCGGTGGGGGTGGGGGGGGGGGGTGGGCGAGCGATGCCGGGCCGCGAAAGGGTAATCGGCTAATATAAACCGCCAAGCCCACTCACGCGATGAATCGCCCCTCCACTTCCATCTCTGAAAGCATGACCCGCGACGAATTGCGGGCAGCCGTTGCCCTGTCGTCGGTACAGGGCTTGCGCATGCTGGGCCTTTTCATCGTGCTGCCCGTGCTCGCCGTTCATGCCCACTCGCTGCCCGACGGCCACAATGCGGGGCTGGTCGGTTTGGCTCTCGGCATTTACGGGCTCACTCAGGCGTTGTTGCAACTGCCGCTGGGTGCCGCTTCGGACCGCCTGGGTCGAAAGCCGGTGATCATCTTCGGTCTCGCGCTCTTTGCGATCGGCAGCTTCATTGCTGCAAGCGCCGACGATTTGCTGGTGATGACAATCGGCCGGGGGCTGCAGGGCGCGGGGGCGATTTCCGCAGCGGTGAGCGCTTTCGTGGCCGACTCCACCCGCGACAGTCAGCGCACCAAGGCGATGGCGATGGTGGGGATCACCATTGGTGCGAGCTTTGCCCTGTCGCTGATCGTGGCGCCCCCGCTTTACCGCTGGGTGGGCATCGGTGGCATGTTCGCCTTTACTGGAGCGTTGGCCCTTGCGGCGATCGCATCGGTGATTTTCATGGTGCCGTCGGCGCCCCGGGTGGCTCGCGGGCGACTCACCCGCGAAACCGTGCTGCGGGTGGCGGCCGAGCCCGACCTGATGCGGCTCAATTTCGGAATCTTCACGTTGCATGCGGTGCAGGTTGCGATTTTCGTGGCGCTTCCAGGCTGGCTGGTCGAGCGTGCGGGGCTCGCGCTGCCCTCGCACTGGATGCTTTACCTGCCCGTGGTGCTACTGTCGTTCTGGCCAATGATGCCGGCGCTTCGCTGGGGGGAGCGGCAGGGGCGGGCGCGAACCGTCTTCGTTGCGAGCGTCGCCGTGCTGGCGCTCGTGATGTTCGCGCTGGCGACCCGGCCCGAGGGACTAATCCCCTTTGCGGTGCTGCTGTTCGCATTTTTCGCCGCCTTCAATATTCTCGAGGCGAGTCTTCCTTCGATGGTCTCGCAGCTTGCGCCGGCCGACCTGCGTGGCACGGCGCTGGGCCTCTTCAACACCTCGCAGTCGCTGGGCCTCTTCACGGGCGGGGCGGCCGCGGGCGCGGTGCGAGCGGTCTGGGGCGATGCGGCGGTGTTCCTGCTGGCAGGCGTCATCATCGTGGTCTGGCTCATTGCAGCGTTGCGGCATCGCCTCTGGCCTGCCGCCGCGCATTAAGCGGTAATCGAACTCTTCATGCTCGGGAGGGCAATATGGCTTCAGTCAACAAGGTGATCATCATGGGTAATCTCGGGCGCGATCCCGAAACCCGGTTCACCGCCAACGGCGCCGCGGTTTGCAATCTGCGCATCGCAACGACCCGCTCCTGGAAAGACAAGGCGAGCGGCGAGCGGCGCGAGGAAACCGAATGGCACAGCGTGGTGCTCTACGACCGGTTGGCTGAAATCGCCGGTGAGTATCTGCGCAAGGGCCGGCCGGTTTATGTTGAGGGGCGGCTTCAAACCCGCAAATGGCAGGACAAGGAAGGCCAGGACCGCTACACCACCGAAATCGTCGGCATGGAAATGCAGCTGCTCGGCTCGCGCGATAGCGGTGGCGGCGCCGGGGGGGATGATGCGGGTTCGGGTGGCGCTCCGGCGCGTGCGCCGGCGGCCGCGGGCGGCGCCAATGCGGGGGCCCGGAAGCCCGCTGGCCGCGGCCTCGATGACGTTGATGACGACATCCCCTTCTGATTGGAGCGGGCGCGCGCATGCGACATTTCATCGGCAACGCCCCGGCTGACCCCGCCGACCGCCGGCCCATTCCGGTGGTCGACCCCAGCAACGGCGAGCACTTTGGCAGCCTGGCGCGGGGCACCGCCCCGGATATTGATCGGGCGGTGGCGGCTGCGCGCGCCGCACTGGGCGAATGCTTTGATGGTCCCTGGGGGCGGGTCTCCGCGGCGGCTCGCGGGCGGCTGCTCCAGAAGCTCGGGCAGTCGGTGGCGGCCCATGCCGATTCGCTCGCGCAGCTCGAGGCGCGTGATACCGGCAAGTCGCTCAAAACCGCACGGGCCGATGTCGCCGCGCTCGCACGCTACTTCGAGTACTACGCTGGCGCCTGCGACAAGCTCCACGGCCAGACCCTGCCTTATGAGCCCGGCTATCTGGTGGCCACCGTGCGCGAGCCGCACGGCGTCACCGGCCACATCATTCCCTGGAACTACCCCATGCAGATCTTCGGCCGCACCGTGGGCGCGGCGCTGGCAGCGGGTAATGCGTGTGTGGTGAAGCCGGCCGAAGACGCAAGCCTCAGCTCGCTCAGGCTCGCCGAGCTCGCGGCCGAGGTGGGCTTTCCCGCGGGCGCGCTCAATATCGTCACCGGCTATGGTGCTGAGGCAGGCGCGAGTCTGTGCGCCCATCCAGGCATCGATCACCTGTCCTTTACCGGTTCGAGCGCCACCGGCCGGCTGGTGGCCGCGGCGGCGGCCGAGCGCCACTGTCCGGTCACCCTCGAGCTCGGCGGCAAATCGCCGCAGCTGGTCTTCGCTGATGCCGACCTCGATGCGGCGCTGCCGGTCATCGTGAATGCCATCGTCCAGAACGCCGGGCAGACCTGCTCGGCGGGCAGTCGTCTGCTGGTCGAGCGCAGCATCTACGAGGCCGTTGTCGAGCGGGTCGCCGAGCGGTTTCGATCGCTGGTGGCGGGCCCGCCCGCGCTCGAGCTCGACATGGGGCCGCTCGTCAATCGCAAACAATTCGATCGCGTGCGACAACTGCTTGCCGAGGGCCAAGCCGACGGCCTGCAGGTTGCTGCGCGCGGACAGCTTCATCCGCAGGCCGCCTCCGCCGGGTTCTATCAGGAGGCTGTGCTCCTTCGTGACGTCCCACCCGAGCATGCGCTCGCTCAACAGGAAATCTTCGGGCCGGTGCTGGTCGCCATGCCCTTTGATGACGAAGCCCATGCCGTGCGGCTGGCCAACGGCACCTCCTACGGACTGGTTGCCGGGGTCTGGACCCGCGACGGCGCCCGGCAGATGCGGCTGGCAAGGTCACTGCGCTGCGGCCAGGTGTTCGTGAACAACTATGGGGCTGGCGGCGGGGTCGAACTGCCCTTCGGTGGCGTGCGCGCAAGCGGCCACGGCCGCGAGAAAGGGTTCGAGGCGCTCTACGGGTTCACGGTGCTCAAAACCATCGCTATCCGTCACGGCTAGGCGCGCGCGACGCAGCCCACGGGCGGCGGGGCCTGGGTTTGATCAACTCGGCTGCGCCCCGGATCCCCGGCTTGCGGCTGGCCACCGCGTACCTCGCGCCACGCCTCGGGCTATACTTTAGGGTTCGCCTCAACCCCTACCGCGATTTTCGCGACCCCACCGCCATGCCCATTTACGCCTATCGTTGCCAGGACTGCGGCTTCGAAAAGGATCAGCTGCAGAAGCTGTCTGATGCGCCGCTCACCGTCTGCCCGTCGTGCAGTGGAAACGGTTTTGCTCGGAAGCTCACCGCGCCTGCCTTCCAGTTGAAGGGGTCGGGCTGGTACGTCACCGACTTCCGCGACGGCGGCCAGAAGAAGGCCGGTGCCGAGGGCGCGGCGGAAGGCGGCGAGGCGGCGGGGGACAAAGCGTCAGACAAGCCAGCAGGCGCCGACACGGGCGCGGGCAGCGAGACGGCCAAGAGCGACAGCTCTCCAACGCCCGCGGCCGCGGGCGCTCCAGCGAGCAAGCCCGCTGATTCCGGCGCCGCCACAACCGCCTCGGCTGCCAGCTCGCCAGCACCCAAGCCTGCGAGCCCCTCCGCATCGGGGGCATCGGCCTGAGCACGCAACTGCGGCGTCATCGCGCCGTCATCACGGGCGGGCAGCGTGTCGGCATCGCCTCACGCGACATCACCCTCAGAGTCCACTCATGCGCAAGTACATCGTTACCGGCCTCTTGATCTGGGTGCCCCTGGTCATCACGATCTGGGTGCTGAACCTGATCGTCACCACCATGGACCAGACGCTGCAGCTGCTGCCGGAGCGCTGGCATCCCCATACGTTTTTCGGGCGGGATATCCCAGGTGTAGGCGTGGTGCTCACGCTGGTGGTCCTGATCATCACCGGGCTGCTGTTGCGCAACATCATCGGCGAGCGGCTGGTGATTTACTGGGAGGCCCTGCTCGGGCGGATCCCCATCGTGCGCAGCATCTACTCAAGCGTCAAGCAGGTGAGCGACACCATCCTGTCGCCCAACGGCCAGGCGTTTCGCAAGGCGCTCCTGGTGCAATATCCGCGCGCCGGGAGCTGGACCATCGCCTTTCAGACCGGCACGCCGGCGGGTGAGATCCGGCGCAGGCTGGTTGATTCGGACATGGTGTCGGTCTATGTGCCCACCACCCCCAACCCCACCTCGGGTTTTTTCCTGATGCTGCCGCGTGCCGATGTGGTTGAACTCGACATGAGCGTCGACGAGGCGCTCAAGTATGTGGTGTCCATGGGTACTGTCGCGCCCGGGGATCGCGGTGTGGCGGGGGGGGCCGGCTCGCCGCCCGCGCTCGCGGTGCCCGATCGTTCGTCCGGCCCGTCTTGAGGCCTCTTCATCCGCTTTCGGAGAATTCGTGATGCGCACCTGCTATGCCGGTGAAGTCTCAACCGACCGTCTCGACCAGACCGTCACCCTGTTTGGCTGGGTGCACCGTCGCCGTGACCACGGCGGGGTCATCTTCATCGACCTGCGCGACCGCGAGGGCGTTGCGCAGGTGGTCTGCGACCCCGACCGGCCTGACATGTTCACGGTCGCTGAGCGGATCCGCAATGAATTCTGCGTGCGTGTCACCGGCCGCGTGCGCCGTCGCCCCGAGGGTACCGACAACCCGAATCTGCGCAGTGGCGCAATCGAAATCCTCTGCCACGAGCTTGAAATTCTCAATGCATCGGTCACGCCGCCGTTTCTGCTTGACGACGAGAACCTGTCTGAGACCACCCGACTCACCCATCGCGTGCTCGATCTGCGCCGGCCGGCGATGCAGCGCAACCTCATGTTGCGTTACCGGGTCGCGATGGAGGTTCGTAAATACCTTGATGCACAGGGCTTTCTCGACATCGAAACCCCGATGCTCACCAAATCCACACCCGAGGGCGCGCGCGATTATCTCGTACCCTCGAGGGTGAATGCCGGTCAGTTCTTCGCGCTGCCGCAGTCGCCCCAGCTGTTCAAACAGCTTCTGATGGTGTCGGGCTTTGACCGCTACTACCAGATCACGAAATGTTTCCGCGATGAAGACCTGCGCGCTGATCGGCAGCCCGAGTTCACGCAAATTGACTGCGAGACATCCTTCCTGTCGGAAACCGAGATCCGCAGCATTTTCGAGAACATGATCCGCACGGTGTTCAGCCATGCTGCGGGGATCGAACTCGCGCCCAGTTTTCCGGAAATGACCTACGCCGAGGCGATTCGTCTTTACGGCTCAGATAAGCCCGATCTGCGGGTGTCGCTCCAGTTCACCGATCTCACCGACGTCATGTGTGACGTTGATTTCAAGGTGTTCAGCGGCCCCGCCAATGCCGAGGGCGGACGCGTGGTGGCGATGCGCGTGCCCGGGGGCGGCAAGCTCTCCCGTGGTGAGATCGACGGCTACACGCAGTTTGTGGCGATCTATGGCGCCAAGGGGCTTGCCTGGATCAAGGTGAACGAGGCGGCGCGTGGTCGCGAGGGTCTGCAATCGCCCATCGTGAAGAACCTCCACGATGGCGCGATTGCGGCAATTCTTGCACGCACCGGGGCGACTGACGGTGACCTGATCCTGTTTGGCGCTGACAAGGCAAAGGTCGTCAACGACGCAATTGGGGCGCTGCGAATCAAGATCGGGCACTCCGAGTTTGGTCGGGCGAACGGCCTGTTTGAAAACGTCTGGAAGCCGCTCTGGGTGGTTGATTTCCCGATGTTTGAGTTTGACGAGGAGGCGAATCGCTGGACGGCGGTTCATCATCCGTTTACGGCGCCCAAGGACGGTCACGAGGACCTGATGAGCACCGATCCGGGCAAGTGCCTGGCGAAGGCCTACGACATGGTGCTAAACGGTTGGGAAATCGGTGGCGGGTCGGTCCGGATTCACCGCGAGGAAGTGCAGAGCAAGGTGTTCCGGGCACTCAACATCGGGCCCGACGAGGCGCGCGCCAAGTTCGGGTTCCTGCTTGATGCGCTCCAGTATGGCGCGCCGCCCCATGGCGGCATTGCTTTCGGCCTCGACCGGATCGTCACCATGATGACGGGCGCAGAATCGATCCGTGACGTGATCGCCTTTCCGAAAACCCAGCGCGCGCAGTGTCTGCTCACGCAGGCGCCCTCATCGGTCGATGAAAAGCAGTTACGCGAACTGCACATCCGGCTGCGGGCGGTGGAGGCGAGCGCGTAGGCGAGGCGTATTGCAGCGCCCATCGCCAGAGCGTCATGGCCGGCAACAAGATCCCCGAATCGGTGCTGGTCGTGATTCATACGGCTGCGCTCGAGGTGTTGCTGCTGGAGCGCGCCGATCATCCGGGCTTCTGGCAATCGGTCACCGGCAGCAAGGACACGCTGGAGGAAGCGCTCGCCGATACCTGCCGGCGCGAGGTGCTCGAGGAAACCGGCCTCGACTGCTCGCGGTTCGAACTCACCGACTGGCAGTGGAGCCAGCGCTACGAAATCTATGCGCACTGGCGGCATCGCTACCCGCCCGGTGTTACGCATAACACCGAACATGTGTTTGGATTGCTGCTACCTGGGCCGATCGAGGCGCGGCTGTCGCCGCGTGAACATCTGAGCCAGACCTGGCTGCCCTGGCATGAGGCGGCCGACCGCTGTTTCTCCTGGTCCAACGCCGAGGCGATTCGGCAGCTACCGCGACGCGCAGCCGGCGCACCGCCCGCTGCACGCTGAGGCTGCAATGTCCACCCAGCTGCGGGTTGCCACCTACAACATTCACAAAGGGGTGCTGCGCGACCTGTTTGGGCTTCGGCGGGTGGCGCGTATTCATGAGCTGCGGGCGCGGCTTCATGAACTCGATGCCGATCTGATTCTGCTGCAGGAAGTGCAGGGCCAGCATGAGCGGCATGCGAGGCGCTTTGAGCACTGGCCACGGGAACCGCAGGATGTCTTTCTTGCGCAGGCACCGGGCCTGCGACACACCTTCGAGAGCGCCTACGGCGCGAATGCGCACTACCTGCATGGCCACCATGGCAACGCTTTGCTGTCGCGGTTTCCGATCGTGCACCGTGACCATCGCGATTTCTCCGACCATGCCTTGGAAAAGCGCGGCGTGCTGCATTGCGTGGTCGAAGTGGGCGGCGATCCCGTGCATTGTTTCGTAGTGCATTTTGGGCTCCTTGCGCGTAGCCGCGAGCGGCAGCTTGATGCGTTGATCGACTGGATCCGCCGCTCGGTGCCAGCGCAGGCGCCGCTCATCATCGGTGGTGATTTTAACGACTGGCGCAGCCAGCTCTCGCGTCGGCTGTGCCATGAAATCGATGTGATCGAAGCCTTCGATTCGCTGCGACCTGGCATGGTTCGCACGCAGCGTGCGGTATGGTTCATGCGCGACCGGTTGGCCGATATCGGTATGGATGTGGAGCCCGAGTCGTTGCGATTGCCGCGGCGCGTCCGGTCGGCGCGCACTTTCCCGGCGCTCGTGCCCTGGCTTCGGATGGATCGCATCTATCTCCGGGGATTCGCAGTACGCGATGCCAGGGTGCCGCGGGGGCCGGGCTGGGCGCGGCTGTCCGATCACAGCCCGGTCATTGCCGACCTGGAGCGCGGCCACGGGTGAGCCGTGTTCGCACGATGTCGCCGGCATGGCGGCAACTGCTCGGGCGGCGGCAGCGGCCGCGTTTACGGCCCGGTCACGCGGTGCAGCTGCTGCAGTCAGGCGCAGAGTTTTTTCCGGCGCTTGAAGCGGCCATTGACGCGGCGCGCGATTCGGTCTGGATCGAAACCTATATTTTTCATGACGATGCGAGCGGGCGCCGGATTGCGCGGGCGCTGGGTCGCGCAGTGATGCGTGGCGTGGGCGTGCGTCTGGTGGTGGATGGATTTGGCACCGGGATGCCGGCGGGTGAGGTGGGGCAGGTCCTCGCAGGCGCGCAGGTCGAGGTTCGCATTTTCCGGCCGCTACGTCGCTGGCGTCTGGAGCGGCAGGCGCTGAGACGGCTCCATCGCAAGCTTGCGTTGATTGATTCGGCCGAGTTGTTCGTGGGCGGCATCAATCTGATCGATGACCACGAGGATCCGGTGAGGGGCCGGCTCGAGGCGCCGCGGCTGGACTTTGCGCTTGGGGTTCGCGGGCCACTGGTTGAGGAGGCGGCGAGTACCATGGCCCAGGTCTGGCGACGCGCGCATCCGGTTCGTTGGCCTGCGTTTCCGCAGCACGGCTCGGCGACGCACGCGACGAGCGAGGCTGGGCCAGCCCCCTCCACCCCACCGCGGCAGGTACGCGCGGCGTTTGCCGAGCGCGACAATTTTCGCCACCGCCGCACGATTGAACGCGCCTATCTGCGAGCGATCGGTCAGGCCCGCACCGAGGTGCTGATCGCCTGTGCGTATTTTTTCCCAGGCGCGAAATTTCGTCGGGCACTGGCTGAAGCGGCGGCGCGCGGGGTGCGCGTGCGCCTGCTGCTACAAGGGCGAATCGAGTATCGACTGCCGCATTTCGGTACGCTCGCGCTCCACGAAGAATTGCTGCGCGCCGGGGTTGAAATCATCGAATATCAACCAGGGTTTCTGCATGCCAAGCTTGCGCTCGCTGATCAATGGTTCACCCTGGGCTCATCGAATATCGATCCGTTTTCGCTGCTGCTTGCACGCGAGGCCAATGTCATCGTGCGCGACGACGCGATGGCCGCGGTCTTGCGCGCCCGAATCGAGCAGGCCATTTCCGAGGGCGGAGAGCCGGTGCGCTGGTCGCACGTCGTGGCGCGCCCGTGGTGGGTCAGGGCGGCGGCGCTAGGCGCTTCGTTCGTGCTGCGGATCGGGGTCGCACTGTCCGGTCGCGGGCTTCGTTACTGATGCCCTGCGGGCGTAGCGCAGTGGCGCTATGCGGCCCGGCGCTGACCTTGAATCGGAGACGCCGATGATGCAGCGCGATCTGGTGGTGCTTCGGCCCGAGGGGCTCTACTGCGAGGCGGGTGGCTTTTTTATCGACCCCTGGCGACCCGTGGACCGGGCGGTGATCACGCATGCACACGCCGATCATGCACGAACCGGCCACCGGCGGTATCTCGCTGCTGAGCAGGCGCGCGAGGTGATGCATGCGCGCCTCGGCAGAGTTTCGCTGCAGACACTTCAATGGGGGGAGTCAATCACGCAAGGGGATGTGCGGGTCTCGCTTTTCCCGGCGGGCCATATCCTGGGGTCGGCGCAGGTCCGGATCGAGCATCGCGGCGAGGTGTGGGTGGTGTCGGGTGACTACAAGCTTGAGGCCGACCCGACCTGCACCGCGTTTGAGCCGGTACGCTGCGACACCTTCATCACCGAGTCGACCTTCGGGCTACCGGTCTACCGATGGCGGCCGGATGCGCAGACCCTGACCGAGATCGCGAGCTGGTGGGCTGAGAATGCGGCCAATGGCCGGGCGAGTGTGCTGCTCTGCTATGCATTGGGCAAAGCGCAACGCATCCAGGCGGGCCTCGCGCGCGCGCAGGCGCTTGCTGGGCCCATCGTAGTCCATGGCGCGGTCGCGGCCGTCAATGCTGCGTACCGTGCGGCCGGTGTGGACCTCCCCGAGACACTCGGTGCAACCGATTGGCGACGCGCTCCGGGCGGTGATGCGCCGCTCGTGCTGGCGCCCCCCTCGGCTGCGGGTTCGCCCTGGCTATCGCGGTTTGGCGAATCGAGTCTCGCCTTTGCTTCTGGCTGGATGAGGGTGCGTGGTGCGCGCAGGCGCCGTGCGCTCGACCGCGGCTTTGTGCTGTCCGACCACGCCGACTGGCCGGGGTTGATGCAGGCCATCGATGCAAGCGGCGCGCGACGCGTGATCGTTACCCACGGCTTCGAGGCGGCCATCGTTCGCCACCTTTCCGAACGCGGGATTGCTGCGCATGCGCTCAGGACTGAATTCGGTGGCGAGGCGGGTGCCGAGTCCGATGGCGAGGTTCCCGGCGAGGGGGGGCGGGAGTCGAGTCCTGCGCCCACCTCGGACGGGGCGGCTCCGCTTTCCATGTCCTCAGCACCTCCGGCTGAATTGGCGGCCTCCGAAGATCGCCTTGCAGCGACCCCGCCCGCTCAGGCCGTCGCTCGGCAGACATCCTGATGGAGGGTTTTGCCTCGATGGTGGCGGCGCTTGACCGCTCCAATTCCACCCTCGACAAGGTCGCAGCGATGCGCGCCTACCTCATGACCGCGCCAGATGAGGACTGTGCCTGGGCGGTGTATTTCCTTG